>NZ_CDRSTZ010000009.1:0-69362 GCF_977052095.1 Senegalimassilia sp. | reverse complement strand
GGCTACGCTACCAACCGGCAAACCCCGCGAAACCGTTCACCCGCTTCCCCATTGTGAGCTGCCCCCTTCGCCCCATACGCCCCGTAACGCAAAAACCCCGCCGCAACCAAGGTTGCGACGGGGTTTTTGGATCTCAGAAGGCGCAGGGTCGCGCGGCCTTCCCTTTAGCGGAGCACCAGCTTACGCGGCGTTGCGCTTGACGGTGGCCACGATGGTCTTCACGCCCTTGACGGCCAGCACCACGGCCAACACGAACAGCAACACAGCCAGGATTGCCTGCACGGCGGGGGCGAAGATGTCGCCGCCCTTCATGATGAGCAGCATCTTCTGGTAGAACGTGATGCCCAGCGAGGTCAGCGTGGCGGCCAGCATGAACGCCATCGGGACGAAGAACATCTTGTTGTTGCGGCCCGCGTTGCCCAGCCATGCAGCCACGGCCAGCAGAGCCAGGGCGGCCAGCAGCTGGTTGGCAGCACCGAACAGCGGCCAGATGATGGTGTAGCCGGTCATGCCCAGGAACACGCCGATGACCACGGTGATGATGGTGGCAACGTAGGGGTTCGCCATAACCTTGCGCACGCCCGTGAGGTCCTCGGGCTTCGTGTCGACGGGCGTCCACAGCTCCTGGAACATGTAGCGAGCCAGGCGGGTTGCAGTATCGAGCGAAGTGAGGCAGAACGCGGAAACAGCCAAGATGAGCAGCGCGTATGCCAGACCCTGCACGTCGGCCAGGCCGGGGATACACGCGAGCATCTGGGACAGGCCGTCAGCGAAAACGGCGGTCGGGGAAGCGTAGCCGCCCGCAGCGTACTTGCTCCACACGAAGCCGACGGCGCACAGCGAGATGACGGCCAGCAGGCACTCGATGAGCATGCCGCCGTAACCGATGGGCTGCGCCTGGCTTTCCTTATCCAGCTGCTTGGACGTGGTGCCCGAAGCAACCAGGCTGTGGAAACCGGAGATGGCGCCGCACGCGATGGTGATGAACAGCGCGGGGAACAGGAAGCCAGAAGCGGCGGCCTTGTTCGTGATGGCCTTGCCCGCCTCGTCAACCAGCGCCTGGCCGGTGGAAGCGTCGAAGGCGGCGTTCGTGGCAACAAAGCCGGTGAACGCGGGGATCTGCAGGTTGGACGCAGCACCCATGAGCGATGCACCCACAATGCCGATGACGGCCAAGATGATCATGCCGTACAGCAGGTAGCTGGACAGATAGTCGCGCGGCTGCAGCAGGATCCACACGGGGGCAACGGAGGCGATAAGGATGTACACGCCCAGGATGATCATCCAGGTGTTGTAATCAAGCGCCAGGGAGATGCCCATGAGCGGCAGGTTGTAGCCGATGGCAACCATGATGATGATCAGGATGATGGCGGTGACGATGTTCACCGGGCCGGGGATGTTGCGGCCACGGGTCAGGAAGCCGTACACCACGGCCACGCCGATGAAGATGATCGAGATCATGGCCGTCTGCTCGTTGGCCAGGTTCGACGCGGCGGCAGCGGTGGCGCTGACGGCGAACGTGTTGGCAACGATGGAGGCAAATGCGGCAACGACCAGCAGCAACGTCAGATACGCGAAGATGCAGAACAGCTTCTTCGCCGTGTTGTCGATGTTCTCGGCAACAACAACGGCCAGCGTCTGGCCCTTATGGCGCAGCGACGCGAACAAGCTGCCGAAGTCGTGCATAGCGCCGAAGAAGATGCCGCCGATGAGCACCCACAAAAGCACGGGCACCCAGCCGAACACGGCCGCCTGGATGGGGCCGTTGATGGGGCCTGCGCCGGCGATGGACGAGAAATGGTGGCCCAGCACCACGTAGGGCGGCGCGGGCACGTAGTCTACGCCGTCTTCCAGCTCATGGGCCGGAGTCGGGCGCTTCGGGTCAACTCCCCATTGCTTGGCAAGCCAGCCACCGTAGCACACATAGCCGATGACCAGGATGACCGCAGCAACAAGGAGGATAAACAATGCGTTCATGGGTTCCTCTTACTATTGCGTCGTGGTTCTTACGCTTGAACGGACAGGTTCGCCTCAATCGTCTGCTTGAGTTGCTTGCCCATCGCGTTCGTGGTCACGCGCTTCGTGGAAAGGTCGGCAACGGCCACGCGGAGGTCCGCCCAGCCGCGGATACCGAAGGCGAAGTTCTTGCGGAACTTGGTTTTGCGCACCAGCCGCAACGCTTCTTCGGTACAGGAATCCGCCACGATCACCAGGGAAATGGCCGACGACATATGGTTCGGTTCGGGAACCACTTTCGCAAGCCCGTCGTTTTCCATGAACGACACGAGATCACGCACCTGAGTTTCGTCCAGGCGGTTGGCCAGGACGAAGAACAGATACTCGTGCGTGTCGACTTCCCACAGCTTTGCGCGCTTGACCAGCACGTACTTTTCGCCGTAGGAATGGAATTCGGCGTACCCGGGGAAGGTGCGGCCGGCGTATTCGTACTCACGTTGCACATCGAACCAGCGCTCGTGTGCAGCGAGAATACGTTTCAACACGAGGTGCTTTTCGTCCTTTGCCGGGGAGGGTTGCTCCCCAGGCCGAAGGGCTTGCTCTCCAACATGCGCGGCAGCCTGTTCCTCCGCCTCGCACTTGGCCTTTCCCGACGCATCCGCTTGTTGAGCGGCCTGCGCGGTGCCTTCCGCACTCGCCTGAATAGCCGTTTGATCGCTCAAATGCCCGCAATCTCCTTTTGGTATCTCGCCTTTCTCACGTCAAGCGTGAGCACCTTATTCTAGTTTTTGGTAACGAATTCGTAACAACAAATGCCCACATTTTTCCGTTAAGTGGCGCAAACGCGGGGTGGAACGACACAAAAGCGCTCGCGTTGTAGGGCAAACGCACAAAAAATGCCCCGAAAGCACGAACTTTCGGGGCACGCGAGAATGCGAGATTGCCTCAACCGCTAGTCTTCCCAGGCGAAATCCTGCTCGCCGTTGAACACCTTGAGGGCATCGGCAACGGTGTAGTCGGCCAGCGTGATGGCGCTGATGGCCTTCGTCAGACGAACGGCCTCGTCCAGGCTGCGCTGGTGAATGTTGCGGCCGGTAGCGTTGCCGTCGGCACCGCCCACATGAATCTGGTCGTACAGCTGGGTGAGGAACGTCTCGGCGTCAACGGTGGAACCGCCGGCGCACACCAGGCCCGTGCGGCCTGCGGCCATGGAGGCGATTTTCAGCGCCTCGGCGGGCGTGCGCTTGTCGTCGCCTTCCGGCTTGGGCGGGTTGACCTTCACGAAGTCGGCGCCCAGGCACAGCGCCACGCCAGCAGCGCCGGCGATAAGGTCCGGGTCCTTCTCGGCGGTAACGGCCTTGCCGCGCGGATAAATCCACAGCACCACCAGCAGGCCGTTCGCGTGAGCGGCGGCAATGAGCTCGCCAGCTTCGGCCAGCATGGTGGACTCGTATTCGCTGCCCAGGTAGATGGTGTAGCCCAGGCCAACGATGTTCACGCCGTTTTCGCGCATGGCCAGCACGGCGTCCAGGTCGTACAGCTGCGGGCTGTACGGATCTTCCTGGGCCGTTTTGACCAGGTTGGTCTTGGAGTTCATCTTCACCAGGTAGTTGATGTTGGGGTAATCGGCAGCGTACTGCGCAATCAGGCCGCGCTGACCAGCCAAAACACCGCACACACCCTGGTCGCCGATCTTGAAGAGATGCTCGGGCTCGGCGTCGGCGATGTCGATGCCCTCGCCGTAGAAGTCCTTGTTCAGATGCTCAACCTTCTGGTCGCACGCGAACAACATGAGGCGGCCAGTCCCGCGGGTGGCCTTCATGTAGTTGTCGACGTACGTCTCGCGGACGTCAGCCAGGACGTCGGCAGGTACCTTCACCTGGTCGCGAGTGATCTTGGGCATGATGTTCCTCCTTTAAGGATGCAAATTCCAAGGAAAGGCAGCGCACCTTGCGCGCCACACGTTGGGTTCATTCTAGCGAAGCCGCAAGCCCCGCCGCGGCCCATACACGGAAAAAGCCCCGACCAACCCGGTAAGCGGCCACTCACCGGCAACAGCCCGCCGCTTAAAACCACTCGCGTTTGTTCAAAACGTACATTTGCTCGAACTCGGTTTGAGATTTTGTGAGGTAGAAGATGCCCTCGACGATGGCGATGACCCAGATGGCCCACACCGCCACGGACAGCGTGACGATACCGCCGAGCACCGACACGCCCAGCATGATGAACCCGGACGTGTTGTAGCCCAGATAGAACTTGTGCACGCCCAGCCATCCCAGGAAAATAGCTAAAAGACCTGCGGCAACGTGATCTTTTTCGCCAACCGTGGGGGCTACGTAGGGCTGCTGATATTGCTGCGCGTACGGGTTTTGCGGCGCGCCGTACGCACCCGGCTGCGCATAGGGCTGCTGCGCACCATAAGGTTGCTGTGCGCCGGTGGGCGTCTGACCAGGTTGCACGTAAGGCTGCGCATACGGCTGGGCAGCGGCGTTCTGACTCGGCTGACCGGCCTGCGGCGCCACCGGCGCAGCGTACGCGCCGCACGCACCCGGCTGCGGCTGGGCTTCGACCTGCGGCGATGCTGCTTGCTCGCTTGCCATGCGCGCCCGCGCCGCGTCCAGACGCGCCTGCGCCGCACGCACTTCCGCTTCTGCCGCCGCAACCTCTTCGGCCGCGCTGCGATTGTTCATCGAGTCCATTGCGCTTCCCTCCGCAACTTACACCATCGGCACTTTCGCCAAACGCTTCTTATTACCTGCCAGCCTTATCGCCGCCGTAAAACCGTTCGCCAGCAAACGAATTCAACCGCCGCTGTGCCGGCGGTTAGCCCAACGACTCTCCCGCTACTTCTTCTTCGACAGCTTCTCAACTGCGTTGACAATCTGGTCGCGGAAAATCAGGCACACCACGGCCACCACGGCCAGCGCCGCGAAAATGACGATGCTTCCCCACACGTTGCCGTCGACCAGGCCACTTGCCGCGTACGTGGAAATGAGGATGCCCGGAATGCGGCCGACGTTCGACAGCACCAAAAACGTGCGCATGCGCATGCTGGTCAGCGGCACCAGGTACGTGAAGATGTCCTTCGGCATGGCGGGGATAAGGAACAGCACGAATATCGTCAGCTCAAGCTTACCCGATTTCTCAAAGCGCTCGAACTTGTCGAGCCATTTGTCCGACACCATGTCGCGCACAAACGGCGCACCCAAGCGATGCACCACCACGAACACGAACGCGCTTGACAGGATGCTGCCGATAAGGATGACCAAGCCGCCAACCCAGGGGCCGTACAGTATGCCGGCTGCCATTTGCGTGGCCTCGCCGGGGATGAATGCCACCACGATCTGCAGAAACTGCAGCGCCAGCAGAATGAGGAAGCCAAGCGGACCGGCGTTGCGCACGTCGTTGATGACCTCGTTGATGCCGCCGGGCTCGAACAGCGTGTGGATGTAGGGCCACAAAAGCCAGCCAAGCAGCCCGATGATGGCCACGAATGCCACCAGGCCGACGATCTTGAAGATGTCGCCACGGCGCACGGGCCTGCCGCGCAGTTCCGTTTCTTCGTTGGCTTTTGCGCGAATGACCTCTCTGCGCTCCTGCACGCGTTCTTTTCGTTCCTGGCGGCGACCGCCGCGTTTAGCTTGCTGCTTTGCGCGCTTCGTCCGCTTGCGGGAGCTTGCTGCTTGCTTCTTGCGCGATTGAGCGGCGATAGTTTTGTTGCGTTTCATAGCGCTCACTTCGCTTTCGGGTTAGTCGCCGTTGCGGGCCTTGTCGTACTCTTCCTTGAACGATGCGAACATGTTCTTCTTTTTGGGATCGGCTTTCTTTTTGGCTGTTGACGTGGTCTTTTTCGTGCTGGAAGACGACGTTTTCTTCGTGGTGCCCGACGGTGCTACGGCCTTGTCGTACTCGCTCTTGAAGTCCTGGAACATGTGCTTGGACTTGCTGATCTGCTTGCCCGTGGCGTAGGCGCCCTTGTTCACGGCCTCGCCGGTTTTCTTCGCAGCGTTGCTGACGACGGGTTTGGCCTTATCAACGGTGGTGTGCACCTTGTCCACGGCCACCGCAGTTGCGGCGCCGGCCGCCTCGGCCACGCCGCCTTCGCTGTTCAGGTCGGCAACTTCGTTCGACACCAACATGGCGCCCAGCTGCACCTCGTCGGTTTCGGTGCCTTCGTCGCCCATTTGCGCAAGCGCTGCGCCCACGCCGCGCTTGAAGCCGCGCACCATGTCCGCCGGAATGGTGCGTTTGCCCAGCAGCGTGTTGGACGCGGCGCCGTTGTCGGTTTCGAACGATTTGACCGTGCCGGTGAGGCGATTGAAGGTGACGTTGCCCACGTAACCGTAGGACTCGCCGTCTTGGGACATGACGGGCAGGCCAACCCACAACACGCAATCGTCCCAGTTCAGACCCGCTTGCTTGCAGTACGCCTTGCCGCTGGTTGCCGCTTCGGGGCGAATGACGATGCGCCCGTCCACCAGGTCGTAGCCGTCGATGGGCACGAACAGGTCCGAGCGGTGGAACATCCACAGCAGGTCGGGGCGCTTCACCACGAACCCGATGACGCGCTTCTCCTTCGGGTGGAACACGAAACGACGCACCTTGCCGATGCGCTTCGTGCCTTTCTTGCCGCCGATTACGCGCGTGCCGGTCAGCTCTTTTGTGGTGATGAGTTTGCTCGCCATGAGACTTTCTTTCCCCCGTACAGCACGAAACGGCGCGCCCTTTTGCACCCGGGTAGGTTGAGGACGCGTCGTTTCGTCATGATGATTTTGAAATGTGAACTATTCTTCTTCGGCCTTTTCCTCGGCTGCAGATGCGGGCTCGGCGTCTGCCGCGACCTCGGGCTCGACGGCCTCAGCGGCAACCTCGACCGGCTCCTCGGCAGCTTCGCCGGATTCCTCGGCGTTCTTGGCAACCTGGTTGGCAATGCGCTGGCGAGCGGCTTCAATCTTCTCGCGCAGCTCGTCGTTGTCCTGCGTGAAGGAAGGCTTCACCTTTGCGGCAACCTCCTGCACGCGAGCAGCCGCCTGACCAGCAACTTCCTGGCCGCGAGCCTGCACGTTGGACACGACTTCCTGACCGCGAGCAGCAACGTTTTGGTACGCATGCTGAGCGTTCGAGCCAGCATCAGCGCCGATGTTCTGCGCCTGGCCCCAAGCAGCGTTCACCTTTTCCGCAACCAGCGTGCGAGCTTCCTGACCCGTGCGGGGGGCGCACAGCAAAGCCACTGCAGCGCCAGCAACGCCGCCTGCCAGGAAAATACCGAGTTTGTTGCTCATAACGGCCTCCTTAAAGGTCCACGATTGAATATCGTTTTCCCGCTTATTATAGGTGCTCGCAACCGCTCGGCCGCTCAAATCGCAGCTTGACCAAAAATCAGTTGCCATTTCGTTAGGTTCACGCGGAAGGGCTTATGCGTCGAGGGCGCTTTCGGCCAGTTCGTTGAGCAGGTTGGGCAGCGTGAGGCCGGCGGCTTTTGCCGCTTGGGCAAACGGGGCTTCGGCGGCGAAGTTGGGGTTCGCGGTGGCCTCGAGGATGATGGCCTGGGCGCCGTCCCAGATCAGGTCGATGCAGCCGCAGTCGCGCATGCCGAGCGCGCGGTAGACCTCCAGCACGGCGCGCTCGATTTCGGCGCGGATGGCCTGGGCGTCCGGCTCGCTGGGGGACAAAGACGCGTTGCGCACAGGCGTATGGAGCTCCACGGCGCCGGCGGTTGCGCGCGCGGCGGCGTCGTACCAGCCAGCGTTCGGCACGATCTCCACCGGCGGCAGCGCGAACGCATTCCAGCCCGTGCCGATAACGGGAACGGTCAGTTCGACGCCTTCGACCCACTGCTGCACCAGCGCGCGGTCGGCAAGCTTCAGGGCCTCGTGCAGCGCCTCGGAAAGCTGCTCGGCGTTCTCCACGCGGCAAACGCCTTGGGCGGCGCTGGCGCTTGCAGGTTTCACGCACAGCGGATAGCCACTTGAAATACGGCTTTCTACCTGGGACAACACCGCTTCGGCACCCCATGCTCCAAACGCGCGGCGCGACAGCATCAGCGACTGCGCCGTAACCGCGGTGGTCACGTCTTCCGTAAGGTTGTGGTACGCCTGCAGCGCTTCGGCAAGGCCCGCCTTGTCGTAGGCGCGGCGGCACACGGCCGCGCTGCTGCCCACGCATGGCACGTTGGCGGCTTCAAGGGCGTCCTGGATGTCGCCGGATTCGCCGTCCGCTCCGCGCAGGCAGTTGATGGCCACATCGGGATGGGAACGCAGCAGCGTGTCCACTAAGCCGCCGTCAACCATAACAAGTTCCGGCTCGTGTTCTGCTTCTTTCAGCGCTGCGATGACGTCGTTCGCCGCGACGACCGAACGCTCCGGTTCGAACGTTCCCCCAGCTAGCACTGCGATTTTCAAACCCATGGCGGTCTCCTTTCGATCCGCTTTCGAAGTTCTATCTTTGTGTTGCACGTTTTGTGTACAACGTAGTGGTACTCATGCCGTAAGCGAGCTGGCTTGCGAAAGCCGGCTGCTGGACGAGGGCGACGGGTACTTGCTCCCCGTTCGGCAGACGGCTTATTCCGCGCCGCGCAGCGTTTCGTTCAAGAACGCCACCGCATCGCGAAACGCCCGCAGCGCAACCTGGTCGTCGGCGAAGCTCACGTCGATGCGCGCAAGACCGGCGCGCTCATCGGCCCATTCGCTGGTACCGACAATCGGGCGCTCGCGCGGGGTGGGCTCCGCTTGAGCGGCCGAGCCCGCGTACGCGTCGGTGCGCGAAGCGGTGGGCGCAACACTGCGCAAAGCCGCGCCCTCCCTTGCGTGCTGCTGCGCAACCTGCGTGCGAACCTGCAGGTCAACCACCAGATGTTCCAGCAGATGCGGCAGCGGCGTGCAATCCATCACGGCAGCGAACGTGGTGCCGCGCTCGTTCACGCACGCATGCTGCGGCAGCATCGGGAACGCCGGCAACACGCGCCGCATCAAGCTTGCAGACGTCACGCGCGGTGCGCCGGCAAACGACACCAGGCACACCAGATGGCCGCGATGCACCTCCATGCGCGTGACGCGAACAGGGTCGACAGCCACTACAGCGACCCGCTTTTCAACTGTTCGAGCGTTACCGCGTTGCTGCCAGCCGAATCGATACCGCCTTCCGCAACCGCGCCTTGGAACGAGCTGTCGCCCGATGCGCTGGAGTCCTGCGCGCTATCCGATTGAGGATCGGCTTTTTCGCCAGCGGAAACGCCTGCCAAGCTATCGACAGAAGACGCATCGGCCGCTGCGTCCACACCCGCGTCCGCAGCGGCGGAGCCGTCAGCCACGGCGTCGGATTCCGCGTCCGCACTGTTGTCGCTTGCGCTTTTCGCCTGGTCAGCGCCAGAAGCGCTTGCCGGAGCGGTGGCACCCTGCGTTTGCGTGCGGTCGAGCACCGTCACGCCATCAACCACAGCCTCGCGCTCGATCTCTTGGCCTTGCATGCTGCGAATAGCCTGATCCAACTGCCACGCGATGTCGCTGAACAGGTTGCCCCAGAACGAAAAATCGTTGCCGTCGGTGATGACCAGCTCCGAGCGATCAACGGAAAACCGGTAGCGACCATGGCCTTCCATCTGGCCAAACGTGAACGTGATGGTTTTCGCGCCCG
This sequence comes from Senegalimassilia sp., assembly GCF_977052095.1. Lineage (NCBI taxonomy): Bacteria > Bacillati > Actinomycetota > Coriobacteriia > Coriobacteriales > Coriobacteriaceae > Senegalimassilia > Senegalimassilia sp. Next base: position 59,774 of record NZ_CDRSTZ010000009.1, on the reverse strand, counting down.
TGTCCAGCGTGTAGTTGTAGGCAACGTCGTCCGTCAGGTGAATCTTCTCGCCATCCACGGTAACGATTGATGTTGTACCGTTTGCGTACCACATTCCCTGGAAATCGGCCGCGTCGTCATAGCGAAGCCAGCGCCCCCACGAGAACACCGACACCGCAACCACGATGATCGCAAGCACCGTCAGCGCCAAGCCCAAAGGCCAGCTCATATGGAATGCAGGCACCTTGCGCTTTCGGGGCGCAGCGGCATCCGCAGCCTCGGGGTCGGCGGCAGCGTTCGCGTCGGCGCCATCCGCGGCGCCAGCCGCAAACCCGCGCACGCCGCCCGCGCGACGACGCCTGCTGGCTCCAGCGCCAAACGAACCCGTTGATCCCGCGGCATCTTCTTTGCCAGCACGCGCGTCATTCGAGCCACTGCCCGGCTCTTCCTGGTGCGCCAATTTGCGCTGCCGACGTTCCAGTCGACGTTTGGCCGCATCGGCCGCAAGCGATGCGCGCGCTGCATCCTCAGCAGATTTCGCGTCGGCGGTAGAGACTTTCCCTTCAAGCTGTTGCGCCTGGTCAGACGCAGCTTTATCAGCCTTTGCAACCGAGAATCGCTTCGGTTTGCGCGTTTTCGGCTGCCCGCTAGCGCCCGAAACGCTCGGCCGCTTTCCGTCCGAAGACGCGTTCGCAGCCTCAGAACCGGCGGCCCCCGCGCCGGTCGAAGAGCCCGCTAGCGGCGTGCGCGCCTTCGTAGGCTTCGCCGCACCGCCCGCCGCCGGCGCATCGGCACCCGCTGACGTCGACTGCCCCGCGCCGTTCGCCGCTTGATTCTGCTTCAGACGCGATGAGCTTTGCGGCATAGCGATGCGCCGCTTGGGCTTGCTCGGTTTCGCCGGCTGCGCTGTGTTCACGGCCGCCGCGCCAGCACCCTTCGCCGACTGCGCGCCCGCTTCCTTCGCGTCCGCCTCGGGACGCACCTGTCCATGGGCAACCGTTTTGCCCTTAACGGAAGGGCGCGCCGGTTTGGCCGGCGCGCCCTGAACGTTATTCTGCTTCGGTGGCTTTCGTTTCGTTACCACGTGCAAAATACCTTATCTACGTGCGGTTTTCCTACGCTTGCTGCGCGTTTCCTACGCCTGGTCGCCGATGACCTCGACGCCGCCCATGTAAGGCACCAGCACTTCGGGCACCTTGATGGTGCCGTCGGCCTGCTGGTAGTTCTCCATGATGGCGGCCATGGTGCGACCAACCGCCAGGCCGGAGCCGTTGAGCGTGTGGACGTAGCGCGTGCCCTTGAAGTTCTCGGGGTCGCGATACTTGATGTTCGCGCGGCGCGCCTGGAAGTCGACGCAGTTCGAGCAGGAGCTGATCTCCTTGTAGGCGCCGTAGCTGGGCAGCCACACTTCCAGGTCGTACGTCTTGGCGGCGGAGAATCCGATGTCGCCGGTGCACAGGCTGATCACGCGATACGGCAGGCCCAGCAGCTGCAGGATGTTCTCGGCATCGTTGACCATGGACTCCAGCTCGTCGTAGCTTTCCTCGGGCTTGGCGTACTTCACCATTTCCACCTTGTCGAACTGGTGCACGCGGATGAGGCCGCGCGTGTCGCGACCGGCGCTGCCAGCCTCTTCGCGGAAGCACGGCGTGTAAGCGCAGTAGTGAAGCGGCAGGTCAGCGGCGTCAAGCACCTCGCCGGCGTGAATGTTGGTCAGCTGCACCTCGGCCGTGGGAATAAGGTAGAGGCCCTCGCGGGTCTTGAACAGGTCGTCCTCGAACTTCGGCAGCTGGCCCGTGCCCGTAAGCGTGTTGGAGTTGGCCATGGCCGGGCACCACCACTCGGTGTAGCCGCGGGAAGAATGCGTATCAGCCATGAAGTTGATGATGGCGCGCTCGAGGCGGGCAGCCTGGCCACGCAGCAGCACGAAGCGGCTGGCAGCAAGCTTGACCGCGCGCTCGGGCTCGAGCAGGTGCAGGTCAGCGCCCAGATCCCAGTGCGGCTTCATGGTGATGCCCTCAGCCTCGAAGTCGCGCGGGGTGCCCCAGCGGCGCACTTCGGGGTTGTCGTTTTCGTCGTCACCCACCGGCGTGGTGTCGGCCGGCATGTTCGGCGTGTGCAGCAGGATGTCGTGCAGCTCGGAGTCGGCGGCTTCGCGCTTTGCGGACACCTCGGCCAGCTGGTCGTTGATCTGGCGCACGCGCTCCTTGGCGGCCTCGGCCTCGTCCTTGTTGCCGGCGGCCATCATCTGGCCGATGCTTTTGGACGTGGCGTTGCGCTCCGCCTGCAGGGCCTCTTCCTCGGTGATGGCGGCACGACGGGCTTCATCAAGTTCGGAGAAGCGCGACGCGTCCCATGAAGCATGACGATTCTTCATCGCCTCGGCGACGGCTTCTTGGTTTTCGCGAACGAACTTTAGGTCTAGCATTGCGCGCTCTCCTTCTATAAATCGGTTCTCGTAGAGCAGTTGAACCAGTATAGCGCAGCAAACGCGCGGGCGGCGCAACCGATGCAACGCCTTCACGGGAGCGGCACGCCCACACCCGCGGGGGCGCGATTATCGGCCGTGGTTTACTAGCCAGTTCAGAGCGCTGGCGGCGTAGATGGTGGCGGCTTGGGGCAGGTAGTCCTCGTTGAAGCGCACGCGCGGGGTATGGTGGCCGAACGGACCATTGGCCTCCGAAACCGTATCCGGAACTCCACGCTCACCAGGCGCAACAGCGGACGAAGCGGAGAATGTTTCCTGACAGCATGCCGACTTGCCCGCCTGCTCAGGGATGACGTTTGCCGCGTCGCCCACCTGAAACTTGCCGATGGTCAGCACCGCCTCGGCGAACGGCGACTTTTCGCGCGACATCAGCGTCTCCAACGCCTCGTGGATTTTGATGGCCGCCACGATGGGGTCGACGCAATTCTCAGGCGTGGAGCCGTGCCCGCCTTTGCCCGTCACCGTGATGCGGAACCCATACGCCGACGCCATGGTCACGCCGCCGAAACGCACCGTGCCCACGGTCCACCGCTAGCTCCTTCCATGTCGTCATTCCGGCTTCCCAGCTTTCGCTTCGAGGTCCTCTTTGTCCCAAACTCGCTCGAATTTGGGACTTAATTCCAACGTGCCTCATAACAGTGAAAATGACTTCGCATTTCCCCAGTTCACAGCCTTGCTGTTTTCGCGATAGCTCGCAAGCTTTCAACAAGCCCCAAACTCGAGCGAGTTTAGGCTCGCACCCTTTCGCCAAGCCAGCAATCAATCGTACGCGCCACCACGCAATCACCTTCCAACCGCCTCAGCCGGAGCCACCAGGAAATCGCCTTCCAAACGCCTCAGCCGGAGCCGCGCGTAACCAAAAATCGCTCATGTATGTGATTTAACTCGAAAACGCAGGCTTACGCCACTTTTTGTTTCACGTTTTCCCAGGTCACAGAAGTGTATTTTGCGACGATACTCAGACCCCTACCAACAAATCACATACATGAGCGATTTTTGTGGCAACCCTGCCGTCTGATGGAAGATTTTGAGGCGCAAGCATCTCCGCCGGCGAGCATGCAAGATAATGGGAGCATGAAAGCGATTTCGAACATAGCAAACCACATCTTTCGTCATACGCTACCAACGTTTCGCACGCAAGATAACAACGGCGGCAATGGCCTAATCCGCGAAAATCAAGGCCAGCCGAAAGCCTTGGAGCGAACCAGCCCATCTGTGCCAAAAAGCGCCTCATCCAGGGCGGTGCCGAGCGCCGAGCCATCACCCCGTGCAATTTCGATGGCGCAAAAGACCACGTCGCGGGCGTTTTGCGCCATCGATTGCCCGGGGCGTTGCCCGCTGGTGCTTGAACTGCGCGACGGGGAACTTGCGCGCGTGCGCGCCAACAAGGCCGCACCCGCGTGCCATCGCGGCCTGTCCATGCGCGCCTGGGCGAACAGCCCCGATCGCCTTATGTGGCCGATGCGCCGCGTCGGGCCGCGCGGGTCGGCGCAATTCGAGCGCATCACCTGGGACGAAGCGCTTGACACCGTAGCCCGCGAGTTGGCGCGTGTGCGCCGCGAGTTTGGCAACGACGCCATCTACCTGGCGTACAGCACGGGTCAATCGTGCACCACGGCCGACCCGTTCGAGCGCCTGCTCAACTGCTTCGGCGGCTTTCTCGACCGCTACAACAATTACTCGAACCCGCAGATCAACGCCATGGTGCGCGCTCTGTACGGCGAAGGCGCGCTTTACCCCGGCGGCAGCGACCTTGATGCGGCGGCCGATGCGAATCTGCTGCTTGTTTTCGGTGCTTCACCTGCGGAAACGGGAACCAGTCGCGCCACATGGCATGGCGCCTGGGACCGCGTATGCAAGCGAATGGCCGCGCGAGGCGGACGCATCGTGATGGTCGACCCGCGCCGCAACGGTTCCATCCGCGAAGCCGAGCGAGCGTTTGGGCGCAAAGCAGCGGAAAATAGTTTGGCCGCAACGCGCCAATCAGCCGAAACACCGACTTCCACAAATGATGCTTTACGCTCAAGCTCCCGCAAAACCAGCCCTCTCGATCAAAGCTGCCCATCCGATGGCCAATCGGAAAGCTCGGCAGCAAAGCATAATCGAGAAGCCGCGCCCAATGCCAACGTCACATGGCTGCCCGTCAACCCAGGCACCGACGGGGCGCTGGTTGCGGCGCTTTTGCACGAGCTGACGTTTACGCACAACGCGCTGGCCTGGGATTTCCTTCGCGAATGCTGCATCGGCTTCACTGACGACACGCTGCCTGCGCGCTGGCGCGGCAAGGGGCTTTCCGTCCTCGATTACCTGCGGGGCACCGGGTACGACTACGTGGCGAAAACGCCTGCGTGGGCCGCGCGCATCACCGGCGCAAGCGAAGTAGTCATCCGCGACCTTGCGTGCGAGTTGGCGCACGCGCAGCCCGCGTTCATCATGCAAGGCTGGGGGCCGCAGCGCCGCAGCAACGGCGAGATGACCAGCGGCATGATCATGCTGTTGGCGCTGGCGCTTGGCCAGGTGGGACTTCCAGGGACGAACAACGGCATGAACGTCGCGTGGGGTGGCGGGTTTCTTACGCATGTTTCCGCAGGTCACAATAGCGTTCCTTTCCGTATTCCCGCCTATCGGTTCCTTGACGCCATCGAGGACGGCACGCGCCTGGGCGCCGCCGAAGGCGTGCGCGGGCTTGCGGCCGACCAGCGGCTGGCCCACGGCATCAAGGCCATCGTGTGCCACGGCGGCAACTGCCTGACGAACCAGCATGGCGACGTCAACCGCGCGCATCGCGTGCTGGCCGACACGAGCGCGTGCGAGTTCATCGTGAACATTGACGTGGAGTTCACCGACTCGGCGCGCTACGCCAACATCGTGCTGCCCGACCTGTTCCGCATGGAGCAAGTCAGCGTCATGGATGCGGACACATGGGGCCGGCGCATCGTTGCCGCCGATGGCGCGCTTGGGCCGCGCTTCGAGCGCCGCGGCGCATGGGATATGTGCTGCGACCTGGCGAAACGCTGGGGCATCGAAGCCACGTTCGCCGAAGGGCTCACGGAAGCGGAGTGGATCCGCGAACTGTACGAAAACGACCGCGAACGCACCGCGCAAGCCAGCAGGCGGCTGGCGCCCGAGAAAAAGCACCTGATGACTGGAGGCGCACAAGCCGACAGCGAGCAAACCGATAGCGCGCAAACGCTTGGCGCACAACCCGCATGCCAAGCGCAGAAAACCCGCGACGACCACGCCGCAGAAAACGCGCCCGTCAGCACCTTGCCTCCATTCGAGCAGCTGCTTGAACAGGGCGTTTGCTTCCGCGAAGACGCAGCGGACGCGCCTTTCGTTGCATTGGCCGACTGGCGACGCGACCCCGTTGCGCACCCGCTGGACACGCCTTCAGGCAAAGCGGAAATCTTCAGCGAGCACCTGGCCGCCGTTGCCGAGTCGCTGCACGGCACGCCCGACGAAGGCGCCATCACGCCCATCCCCGCCTACGTGCCCGAATGGACCGCAGCGGAGTTCGGCGTAGACGAGCCCGAAGACAAGTGCGAAAGAGGCTACCAACCGGCATCTGAAGGCGAACCCGCAAAAGCGCTCGAGCCAAACGCGGGTCAAAACGCCCGCAACTTCGCCAACCCAGCAAGCACAGCAGGGCCGCGCGCCTGCGACCAGGCGCTTCGCGTGTTTGGGTTCCATAGCGTTGCGCGTATTCACTCGTCGTGGGGCAACGTGTTCGCCATGCCGAAGCGGCCGCCGCAGGTCATCTCCATCAACCCCGCAGACGCCGCCGCGCGCGGCATCCGCACAGGCGACCTGGTAGAAGCCACCAACCGCTTCGGCGCGCTGCGCCTGCCCGCCGAAGTCACCGACGACGTGATCGCCGGCACCATCGTCATGCCCCAAGGCGCCTGGTGGAGGGCCGAGTCCGCAGCATTCGCAACAAAGGCCCCGGGCAACCAAACGCGAAAGAGGACCGCCAGTGGCGCCGTAGCCGCCAGCCCCTGTCCCGTCGATGTTGGCGGCTGTATCAACACGCTCACGTCAAGCCGCCCCTCGCCGCTAGCGTTCGGCAACCCCCAGCACACCTGTTGGTGCCGTCTTCGGAGCGTGTAGCCAGTTTGCGAAGCGTGGTTGTTCTTCGTTTGCGCCGCGGTTTCGCGGCAAGTGGTGTAGTATACTTTGGCTTTGTAAATCGCGCCTGCAGGCGCAGTCGCATGAAACCGTGAGGATCAGCATGGATTGGGTCGGCCTTTACCATTTTCTTTTCGAAACGTACGCCGGAATCGGCGTTATGGTTGGTGCAGGCATCGTCATCAGCCTTATCGCATGCGTCATCATGGAGCGTCGCACGCGCAAAACGTTCGTCGACCGTCCGAAGGGCGAGGACGATTGGTCGTTCTTCGACGACGATGATGACGAGTAGCACCTCACGTTAATCCACGGCGGCCACTCACTCACACGATTTGCCGCCATAGCAGCGCCGACGTCGCCAAACGTCGGCGCTTTTCTTTTCTAGAGGACTGTTTCACGTGCGCTTTTGATGCGCCATATTCGGTATAGCGGGGTCGTTCAGAAGGGGAAATCCGTTCCCGCCTATACCTAAGGAGGCACGCCCATGGATGAGAAGAAACCCACAGAGCCGCAGGAAATCAGCCGCGAGGAATTCATGAAGCGCCTGCGCCCCGAGTACCGCAAGAGGCAAGGCGAAAAGCGCCAGGCAGCAAGCCGGCGCCAAGCGCGCTAGAAACGAGAAGGGGACGAGCGAAAGCTCGTCCCCTTCTCGCCAGCGCCCAAAGGGCGCGTCACCATTCTCCAATTGCGCCCGAAGGGCGCGCATTCCCTTACAGCTTGAAGCCGATGGAATCTAGGACGTACTTCGGCACCATGAAGCGGACGGTCTTTTGCGGGTCGACCATCTGACACACTTCCACGTCGGCAACCAGCGACAGCAGCATGACCAGGTCGGCCTCCGTTTCATTGGTGCGCGACGCCAGCAGGTCCACCATCTGCTGAACGGCCAGGTCAGCGGCCGCATCCAGCGAGTCGGCCGACACGATGATGCCCAGATGCGTGTCGTTTTCGATCAGCGGGTTCACCAGCGAAAGCTCGGGCATGGCTGTCAGCGTGACGGTAGCATGGCCTGCAACCTCGGCGCCGGAAACGCTGATTTCGCCATCGCCCATGGCCGCATGCATGTCGCCGCAGCCGAACAGCGCGCCGTCAACGGCCACGGGGAAGTACAGCGTGGCGCCCGTGGTGATGGCCGTGTTGTCCATGTTGCCGCCGTGCGTGCCCGGCGTGCCGCAGTTCACCGGCTCGCCCGCCGGCGCCACGCCGATGACGCCGATCATGGGGCGCAGCGGAATGCTCAGGCGCTCGTCCCACACCAGCGTGTTGCCCTGCACCTTGCAGTAATGCGTGGCCCAGTCCTCGAAGCGGTCGCCGCACGGGCCTTCGTCCTTGCCCGTGCACGAGCACGTCTGCTCGTCGAACTCGATGTTGTCGATGTGCACCTTCAGTGCACCGCCGGCCACGGCGCCCTCGACAAAGATGGGGCCGGTCGCCGGGTTCACGGCGTCCCAATCCAGGTCATCCATCTTGTCCTGCGGGCCGGTCAGCTGGTTGCTGAAGCAGTCCTTCGTGCGGATGCGCACCGTTTCGCCAGATGGCACGGTCAGCACCGGCTCCAGGTCGCGGTCGAAGAAGAACAGCGTTTTGTCGTCGTTCAGCTCAATCATCAGGTTCCCCATTCGTTCGTTTTCGCCATCCCCCTCGGGCATGGCATCCGCCACATCTCACGCCGTGGCCGCGTTTTTGTTGTTATGCGCGATTGTGAAATCGCAGGTCAGCAAGCAGTTTGCGAAGTTAGCGCGGCGGAATAGTGTAAACCTTGCCCAGCAATGCAAGTTTCGCGTGCGCAGCATTGCGCACCCGCCAGCGCGTGCGCCCACCAGGCAAGCCCACAAGTTCCCGCCCAGCGAACCGCCACCGCACCGCAGCTTCGGGCACCCCGGTCGCAAGCCATTGCGTTTCGCTATTCGTCGCCTTCGTCATAATACTCGGGATCGGGCAGAAGATAGCTGGCAAACAGCATGATTGCCGTCGAAACCGCCAGCGAGGCGATGTCGAAGGCCGAAGGCGTCCAAGGCGCTTGCGCGGAAAGCGAGGCCGCCGCCAAAGCCAGACCGCCCGCCATAGTCGCCGTGCCGGCCAGCGTGCCGAACGCCGCGAACAGCCGCGTGGGACGCCAGCGCAGCAGCGCGCAAACACCCGCCGCCACAACCCAGCTTGCCACCACCGCCCACGTGCCCGGCTGCGAAAGCAGTGCCACCATGCAATCGGAAACCACTTCGCCAGCGAACGCACCTGTGGAGAAATGCCAGGTCGCAAGCATATTCCAGCCGAACAGCGAGCCGCTTCCCAGGCCAGCGAGCAGCAGCGCGCACATCGCCTGGAACGCCGCCGTTATCATGGCGGGCACCGGACGCAGACAGAACCCGGCAGCCAGCGGGGCCAGCGGGCCCAAGCTCACCGCGCCTGCAAGCGGCGCCGCCAGCACGGCGTTCGCCGACGCATCGTCCGTGCGCCCGAGGTACCACCACCATACGCCCGCCGCAACCAGCAGCACGCAACCCGCCGCCGGGATGCCGCACGCGATGAGCATGCCCGAAAATGCCAGCAGCCCCAGCAGCGCACCCAGGTGCGGACGAAGCGCTCCTGCAAGCGTGACCAGGCAAAACAGTCCCCAGAACAGAGGATTGTCGAAGCCCGACGCTTGCGGGATGTTCACGAACGACACGAACGCCAGCACCGCCGAGCCCACCGCGCCGCACCCGTGCGACGCCACGCGCAAAAGCATCGGCGTGATGCGGTCGCGCAGCGGAATGCGCGGGGCGCGGGGCGCGGGCGCGGGCGCCTCGTCCTCCGCCGGCCCCTGCACGATTTCGGCCAGCGCCGCGCGACCCTGCGCGGCGTCGCCCAAAAGCGGCGCGAGCTCTTCGGCGAAGTCGCGCACCGATTCGTAGCGCTCGTCGCGTTCGGGGTCCAGCGCGTAGAAGATCACGTCGTCGGCCGCTTCGTCCAGGTCGTCCCAGCACAGCGACGGCAGCACCAGCTCGCCGTCCTCGATTGCCTCCTGCGCTTGGAACAGGTCGGGCGCGAAAAACGGGTTTTCGCCGGCCAGCATCTCGTACGTCACCGACGCAAGCGCCCACTCGTCGCAACGTGCGTCCAGGTTTTCCTGCCGCATCTGCTCAAGCGGCATGTAGCCGATGGTGCCGCCGCCAGCCGGGCCGAACCCCGAAGCGTCGGCCAGCGTGGCCAGGCCGAAGTCGGTCACTTTCACCTGGCCAGCGTGGTTGATCAGGATGTTGTCGGGTTTGATGTCCAGGTGCAGCACGCCGTTTTCGTGAGCAACCTCAAGCGCATGCGCCGCGCCATCGAACACGGCGGCCACGATATCAAGCGTCAGCTCGGCGTCGTGATTGTGCAGCAGCTCCGTCAGCGTCATGCCCTCGACGTACTCCATGATCAGGTACGCCGTGGAATCCTGGATTTCGAAGTCGTACACCGCCACGATGTTCGGGTCGGAAAGCATGGCAGCCGTACGCGCCTCGTCAAGCCCGGGAATGCGCGACAGCGTGCGCACCAACGGCTCGTCGTCGGCGGCCTGCGTGAGGCTGACAGATTCGCCCGGCGCAGGAATTGACGCGCGACCTGCGGAAACGAGAGCGGCTTCTTCGCCGAAAACATCCGCTTGCGCCTGCGCTTCGGCCTGCACCATGGCCCGACTGGTTGCGTTGAACAGCCAGGCTTCGGCAGCGTCTTCGTCCTGCGCGCGCGAGGCGCCCGCAACCAGCGCACGGTCGGAAGCCACGCTGCCTTCCGTAAACTGGCTGTCGCCCGCCGCAACCGGCGCGGCCTCCGCATCGCTTTCCCCGCCCGCTTCGCCGCACGCTTCCGGCAAATCTTCCCAAGGCGAAATATCTTGTGGGTCGATGGCAGCTTGCGCGCGAGATGCGGCAGCCGAGTCCGCAACGCCAGCGCCCATCAACGACGCGTCCGCCCCCGGTGTTCCGACACAGCCCGCGCTGCCAGGCTCGGCACCGGGCGATGTCCTGTGCATCGCAGAGCCATAACTTCTCGCTTCGTCTTCCTCATCAGGCAAAACGATAGCATCGGCACCCGGGAGCGCCGCGCGTTCAAGCTCGGCCTCGGAAAGCGGGATACACTTGATTGCCACCTTGCGCTGGATACGCGTGTCCCACGCCACCTGCACGGTGGCGAATCCGCCGGCCCCCGCTTTCCCCAGGGGCTTGTATCGATTCAGTATGAGCTGCTTTTTCGTCATGCACACATTATATTGGCCCGGTCGATTCGGCCTATCCCCGCGCGGCGCATTTGGCTACAATCTTCGCGACCTACACAGCAACCCCCGCGAAAGGAAGCCTCGTGCAGCCTTCGAACCACTCCGACCTCACCGAGCGCGCTGCTCGTTCGACCAGCGAGAATCAAGATAGCCCCGAAAGCCTGCCCACCCGGAATCAGCCGGCTGCCTTCGCCGACCCCGGCGCTGACCCCGAATGCGCCAACGCATTCGCAAGCCTTTTCGCTAGCGGCAAGCCGAAGACGTGCGACAACCACAACCTTGCCGGCCACGCTCACGTATGCAACGCCAACCAGGCCGCTGCCCCGAAAACGCGCGTCGCCTCGGCTTTCGCTGCGTTGCTGCTTGCGTTTGCGCTGACATTCTCGGGCTTTGGCTGCGCAAGCACCGCCGCGCCCGACGATACAAGCACTGGCGGCAATACGCCCGCCGCCAGCCAGCCGCAGGACAACGGCGAGGTCGACAGCGCCACCGATTCCGCGCGTGCGACCATCGCCGACATCCCGGCGTATTCGGGAGCCTTGTGCATCAACATCAACGGCGGCGTGCCCGGATTCACGGCGCAAGACGAAGCCCGCGGCGCGTTTATGCAGTTCAGCGAGCTGGATTTCGAGGGCCGCTGCGGCGAGGCGTTCGCGCGCATCGGCACCGACACCGTTTCCAACGACAAGCGCGGCGACATCTCGTCGGTTCACCCAAGCGGCTGGGTGCAACGCAAGTACAGCTTCGTGGACGACGGCATGCTGTACAACCGCTGCCACCTGATTGCCCATCAGCTGTGCGGCGAAGATGCCAACGAACGCAACCTCATCACCGGCACGCGCACGTTCAACGTGATAGGCATGCTGTATTACGAGGAGCTGGTGGGCGACTACGTGCGCGCAACCGGCAACCACGTGCTGTACCGCGTCACGCCGCTGTTCGCCGCAAACGACCTGGTGGCGCGCGGGGTGCAGATGGAGGCGAAGTCCATCGAGGACAACGGCGAGGCCGTGCAGTTCAACGTGTTCGTGTACAACGTGGAACCCGGCGTGGCCATCGATTACGTGACCGGCGAAAGCCAGGAGTCGGCCGACACGCCCGCCGTTGCCAGCAAAGGCGAGGGCACCATCACCACCGCGGCCGCCGCGCGCGCCGCTCAAGCTGCGGGCGAAAGCGGGGCGAGCAGCTCCACCGGTAACGCGGGCGAATCGAGCGATGCGGGCGCATCGGGTTCCGGCAGCAGCTCGACCAGCACAAACGCCAGCGATACTGCCAGTTCGTCCGCCGAGCAGCACGACTACATCCTGAACGTGAAGAACAAGAAGTTCCACCTGCCCACGTGCTCGGCAGCCAACGACATCGCCGCTGCAAACCGCCAAGACTTCACCGGCACCCGCGACGAGCTCATCGCGAAAGGCTACTCCCCCTGCGGCATCTGCAACCCGTAGAACAAACCGCGCCGTCCTGAGTATTTTTATGGTGGCGCGAAGGCAACAACGAGGTTGATTTCGTGTTGGCGAAAGGAACGGCGCTAGCGGCAATTGAAGTGAAAAGCGGGCACGAAACCGCCCAAAGCGGCATGGCCGAGTTCCTGAAGAAGCGTCCAGAAGCAAAGCGAATCATCGTCGGCGGCGGCTCAGCAGGCGCCTGCAGCATCGAAAGCTTCCTTCGCGATGAAGTGCCGCTGTTTTACGAATAGGCTCATTCACCTGGCAAAATCTCAATTACTCACTATACTGAGTAATTTTACTCAGTATAGTGAGTAAAAATGTTTTATAGGCTCATACGCAACGCGGCCCCGCTTACCATCAGCAGGCTTTTCGCCAACCGCGCGCATCCTCCTGCATCGCAAACCACTTCCCGTCAATCAATTTCGCTCACGGCAGCCAACCATAACCTCGCCGATGCCGTAAACAGCCGCAGCCACCCAAAAGTCGCAAAATCGTTGACTTTCGTCCCTGCCAGGGTGCAGAAGTGGCAGAACCATACCGTTTTCGGTATAGTTCTGCCACCCCGGAAGCAAGACAAGCCGTTTGCTCGGTCACGTTATCGTGCTTTTCCTTACGCGGGCGCCGCTATCGAATGGGCGAATCGGCTCATTGTCGAAATCGATTCGCATCGCTAGAACAGCGACGTTTGCTCGAACGGGGAATTTTGTTGCGGCGCGGCCGGTTGCACAGGGCACGAGGTCAACGCCACGTCGCCGCGATTCGCCAGCCTATGCCAGCCGTTCGCGAAATCGGGCCACGGCGCACGCAGCCACCACACAGCCTCTTGCGGGCTCAGCACCAACGGCATGCGGTCATGAACAGGCGAAACGACCGCGTTCGGGCTGGTGGTCACCACCGAGAAGCAGGTTTCGTCCCGCACGCCCGCAAGCAGCAGCGGTACCTCGTTTTCGGGGCCGAAACGATATCGACGCTTGATGTTCCGGCCCGTTTTCGGACTGCGAACCGTCTCCGTCGCGTGCGTTTCGAAGAAGCCGCGCGCGGGCACCACGCAGCGCCCGCGCGATATCGGCCCCGCCCACATGCCAGGGTTCGGCCCCATCGCTTTCTCCAAGCGCGTGTTATACACCGGGCGTTGCGACCACTCAGCAGCAAATCCCCAGGTCAAACACGCAGCGGAAAGCACACCGCGTGAATCGGCAACAACCACGTCAACCGCAGACCCCGGAACAGCATCCGTTGGCACCGCGCCAGCAACCCCAACCAAGCGAGCAGGCCAATCGGGCATCGCGTTAACAGGCGAGACCGCCTCAAGCACGCGAACAACGTCCGCAACCTCGTCCCAACCCAAGACCTCAAACCGCCCACACACCGCAAACCCCTCGCTTTAATCAGCGTTTGTTTCGCGCGCAATCTCAACGCCGATGCGGTGAGGCACGCCAACGACCAGGGCATTTCCCATGCAGAAGGCACGACGACCATCGCTCATGCCCGTATTGGTCCAACCCTTCGGGAAGCCTTGCAACTGGTCGAGTTCATCGGGAACCAAACGACGATACTTGCCATCAACCTCAACGACATGCTTGAAACGAGAAGCGCCAATGCCGCCTTCACCCGTCAGAATCGTGCGAGACGGCTTCTCAAGTGAATCAGGGAAAGCCATCGAACCTTCCGAGTAGAAATACTTGAAGCCCGTCTTCTTATTGACGCGCTCTTCACGCTTGCCGCCCTTGAGGTACTTCCACGATTCAAGTTTCTCATCAGGAATGTAAAACTCAGCAGGCACTTCCCCCTCGGGAACCAGCACATTGCCAAGCGCACCAAGCTTTCCCTCGTACTTTTCAGTCGCGTCAAACGTCAAGACTTTGAAGTCCTGCATGACGCCAACCGAGCAAAAAGGCGATTTCTTGCCTGAAAGGTCAAAGTGCTGAGTGATGTCGTAGGGGTCGTGCTGAATCTCAAACTCCGAAATCGAATCCGGCTCCGCAACGGGGAACGCACGCGCCATCACGCCCTCGCGAGTACGCGCAGCCAAATCCCAATTGCTGCTCGTGAGTTCAGCAAAAACGTACACACGCTTGCGGCGCTGGTCAAAGCCGTACTCGCCGCTGTTCACCACATGCCATTCAACCGAATATCCCAGGTCAGCCATACAAGAAAGGATAATTGCGAAATCGCGGCCACGCTGCGTTGCAGGGCTTTTCAGCAGACGGTCCACATTCTCAAGCAAAACGTACTTCGGTTCCTTCAGATGCAAAAACCGATAGATATCCCACCAAAGCACGCCCTTCTTGCCCTCGATACCTCGAGCAGCAGACAGCGGCTTCGCAACGCTATAGTCCTGGCAGGGGAAGCCACCGACCACCATGTCGACATCTGGAATGTCAATCTTGCCAGCCTCGTAGTCGTCCAGCACCTTATTGATGTCTTCGTTTACGCAACTACCTTCGCCAAAATGCTGCTCGTAGCAGCGCCAGGCGAACTGCTTGCCATCCGTTCCCGGCGGCTCCCATTGGTTCGCCCAAATCGTCTCAAAAGGACCGGCAGCAGGCATATCGAACTCGGGATGATCGGCATTTCGGTAGCCCTCAAGGCCCAGGCGAAACCCGCCAACGCCAGCAAACAGCTCGGCCACCTTAATCGTCATATTTCCCATCCTTTGCCTGATAAAAAGAAGCCGGCCGCTAGGCCTGCGCAAAAATCGAACCTATCCAGGATCGATGATCTTGCCCCAAAAGTCAACTCTCTGCATCTGGTTCTTTTATCAAAATCCGCAACTGATCCCCAACGAATCGCACTCACGAATCCGCCGCGTCAGATTCATCCGTCTTTACCACTTTATAGATGTAGCTGTTATTCAACCAGAAGCTCTGCCTCGTCATCATCCGACCATCAGGAAGCGGATAAGCGTCTCTTTCGACATCGCCCAATTCCGTTCCGTCAGCAAACCGATACGCAGATTTCGTTGCATGCGGGCGCACATGAGCAACGGCATTGTCTTCCGCCCCCGGCAAATTGTTCTTAACCCTAATGCTTCCGTCTCTCTGCCTTGTTACATCAAGGCAGACACCTTCTTCAACAACCTTTTTCGTTGCCTGCCAGCAATCATGAACAGGGCCGTCCAGATCCATCGTTGGCATAGACCAGAACAACGCGTCTTCCAAACGCGCGCAGCCATCTTCTTTCCTGAACACCACAAAGAAGAATCTTGTCTGCTCCAGATATTCAAATAGCGACGAGCCTTCCCAGTCTTCCTCTACCAAGTCAAGGAATTTGAACGTATCTAGCGATAAGTTTTCCTTTATCCCGCCCCTTGTTTCAAGGCGAACGGTTCGCACCGAGATATTTGCCTTCTCGAACTCCTGAGCCTTCTCACCTCTAACGCCGAGCATGGCGTACGACAAACTTGACCATTGCCGTTTATTGCCCTTGTATTCCAATCCAAACTCTTCGCAAAGTTCGCGATCGGTCTTTCCAAAATGTGGCTTGATCAGGGACAACACGTAATCTTCGAACGTCTGAGTTGCAGGAGCATCGCCCTTGATAATGCAATCAAGATCTTCGCTCTCATTCATTAGGTAGTGGTGCAGCACGTAATCCATGTATTGGCGCTTGAGACAAAACGCGCGCTTCTTCGCCTTTGGACCACCTGGCGCATAATATTGGTCAACCCAGCTTTTGGCCGCTGTCGGCCCCTTCGTGCAAGCACCCAGATAGACGGTCAAACTTTCACTGAGCCGGTCCGCTTTTCCTTCTTGGACCAGCGATGCAATCTTGCGATAGTCATCGCGAATGATTTTCAAGTCATTCTCTGGGATTTCGAACAATTTCGCATAGCGAATTTGCTGCTGATAAGGATCAATCGCCTTGTCGCGATGGTAATACACCAGCATCATCCGCTTACACTTTCGTGCAACAACAGCGTCATCGAATTCCGATTGTATAGGCTCATCGTAGGGAATCATCGAGACAACAAGCCGCTCACCAGCGGAATAATCGCCGTTTTTCTTCTTATCGAAGCACGAGACTTTCAGTTCAACGCCGGCCTCGGGAAAGTCCGCATCATGCTCGCTATTTGCTTTATAACCGAAAAAGCGCTCTTCAACGAGCGTGCCCATTCCGCCTTTGTATTGGCGGTTATCGTAATCGCGCGTTGCTCCATCTGGCGGATAAATTCCCATATCCAGGATGTCTTGGAATGTCTTCCCTTCGAGAACCGAAGCGCGCGAGGCAATGGCCTCAGGAGTTGAATAATCACCGCAAACTGACGTGCTAGGATTCGAAATCCCCATCTCTATCTCCGCTCGCTTAAACTCGCAACTACGCATGCTGCACCTATCGTACCAAACAAGCACGAACACCTCCGCAAGCACAAACAAGACCGGGTTCTCTCCGGAACCTTTTCGCAAGCGAGCGGCGAGCGAATCTCAAATGCGGCCGCGCGTCGAAATGTTCCTGCTCCGCAGCCAAGCGAACTAACGTTGTCCGGCCCGGGCTGGTCCCAGCAACCGCGCCAATCGGGGATGAGATGTGCAGCAATCACTTAGCTCCGGGCGCATGGATTGCGGCAAACGTCTGATTCCGATGCGCACGGATTCCGTTTTCGCGGGATGTGGGAACGTTTGCATTCCCATATCCCGCGAAAACAGCACCAGACGGCCCTCCGCGGTTCCCATTTCTCCGGTTTCTGCACCCCGCACGACAGCCCGCGCCTCATCCAAAGACAGAGGCGTTCCCACTTCTCCTGAAAACGGAATTCCTCCCGCCCCGTTCATCCCACTTCGCCAAATTACGGAACCCACGCTTGGCGCGGCAGACAGTAAGCCAAGCATGATGTCACGACAGCGTTTGCGAGGCACAGGCCTTAGCCTGCTCGAGAGAACGCAACATTGCCCATCGTGCTTCTCAACCATTTCCGACCAATCGTTTTCAGCCCCCCGTTTGCTGCCCCATTTTCCCTATCTATCAAATTTGCTAGACGTATCTATCGTTTTTGATAGTCGTATCTAGCAAAAGATAGTCGTATCTAGCAAAAATTGGAAGATTCTTTATTCGTGAGCAGACGATAGTCCCAGCGCATCCTTGCACCTCTTTATATGTTTTAGAGAAACGTATAAAGAAGCAAGGCGTTCCTTGGTTGCAACTTATACGTTTTGGCGAAACGTATAAGTTGCAGCTCGCCCATCAAGGCGGCCGGCGGCCTTAGTCGCCGCTTTCGTGCGAAAAAAAGGGAGGCCCGCTTTCGCGAACCTCCCTATTCTGATAGCTATCGGGCAGGCAACAGCCTGCGCGGTTGCGGTTATTTCTCTTCCGCTTCCTCGTCCTTCTTATCGGCTTCGGTGATGCTGCAGTTCGTGATGAGGATCAGCCCCGCCACGGATGCGGCGGCCTGCAGAGCCGTCACCGTTACCTTCGCCGGATCGGCAACGCCCATGGAAATCATGTTGCCGTACTTGCCGGTTTCGCAATCCAATCCATAGCCCGGCTCGGCCTCAAGCGCCTTGGCAACCTCAACGTCGCCGTTGTAGCCGGCGTTGCTGCACAGCGCGCGCATGGGCTCTTCGAGCGCCTTGCGCAGGATGTCCACGCCGAACTTCTCTTCGTCGTTGGCAACTTCCACCTGGTCAAGCGCCTTGGACGCCTGGATAAGCGCCACGCCGCCGCCAGCCAGAAGGCCCTGGCTTGCCGCGGAACGCGTTGCGCGCAGTGCGTCCTGGATGCGGCTGCGCATCTCGTTCATCTCGGACTCGGTGGCCGCGCCCACGCTCATGACGGCGATGCCGCCGGACAGCTTCGCCAGGCGCTCGCGCATAACGTCAAGCTCGTAATCGGAATGCGGGCGCTTCAGCTCGTTGCGAATAGCCTCGCAGCGCTGGTCGATGGCCTCCTGCTTGCCCTTGCCGCCGATGATGAGCGTGCGGTCCTTCGTAATCTGCACGCTTGCGGCGCGACCGAGCATGCTCTTCTTCGCATCGGCCAAGGTCAGGCCGCGGTCGGGCGTGATAACCTCGCCGCCCGTCAGGATGGCCATGTCCTCCAGCTCGGCCTTGCGGCGCTCTTCGGCGCCCGGCGCCACCACGGCGGCGCTGATAAGCGTGCCGCGCTGGCGGTTCATCAACAGCGAGTTCAACGATTCGCCGCGCACGTCGTCGGCTACGATCAGCAGCGGATGGCCCGTCTGCATGACCTCCTCAAGCACCGGCACAACGTCCTTGAAGTTGTCGGCCAGGCGCTGGTCGGTGATAAAGATGTACGGCTGCTCGAGTTCGCCGGTCATCTTGCCCATGTCATCGGCCATATACGGCGAAATGAAGCCGCGGTCGAACAGCATGCCCTTCTTCACGTCCAGGCTGATGCCGAACTTCGTGGACTTCTCAACGGAGATGACGCCGTCCTGCCCGATTTCATCGAGCGCCTCGGCGATGGTGTTGCCGATTTCCGGGTCGCCCGAGGACACGGTGGCGATTTCGGCCATCTGCTCGCGCGTGGTGACCTGCGTGGCGGACTTCAGCAACGCATCGGACGCAACATCGGCGGCCTTCTGGATGCCGCGGCGCAACGCCAACGGGTCATTGCCAGCGGTAACGTAGCGCACGCCCTCGCGCACGATGGCGTCGGCCAGAAGCGTTGCCGTGGACGTGCCGTCGCCGGCCTCGTTGTTGGCGGCAGTGGCGGCCTCGCGCACCACCTGCAGGCCCATCTTCTCCACGCGGTCGCGCGAGCCGACATGCGCGGCAACCGTAGCGCCGTCGTTCGACACGTACGGATGACGCTCGCCTTCCTTCGTGACGCCGACGTAGCGGCCCTTCGGACCGATGGTCACGCGAACCGTGTCGGCCAGCTTCGCCACGCCAGCCGCAAGCTTCTCGCGGGTTTCGTTATCGTACGAAATTTCTTTAGCCATGCTAAGAGCCCCTTCCTTGAGCACGCGCACAACAAAATATGCTACCTACGAAAGTTAGCACTCTTTGGCCTCGAGTGCTAGCCACAGCAGCCTATTAGTCAGAAAAGGGAAGCGTTTCGTTACCTTATTTATCCTTCCAACCACTCCACAAGGGGTTCGGAGGCGTTGAATACTTCGCAATCGCGGCGCCAGTCAGAGGAGTTCAGGCCCGTTTCGCATGCGCGGTCGAGCATTTCCACCATGGGATCGAAGTACCCGCCCACGTTCAGAATGGCGCTTTTCGCGTCGAGTTCGCCCGCCTTCACCTGCGACATGACCACGAAGAACTCGTCGAACGTGCCCAGGCCGCCCGGCATGGTCACGAACGCGTCCGCCAGCTCGATCATGCGCGTTTTGCGCGTGGCCAGGTCAGATTCGCAAATGAGCTCTTCGCACGGGAAGATGTCGCGGCCCTTCTGGTTCAGGCCCTCGGTGACCACGCCGATAACGCTGCCGCCCTCGGCCGCAACGCCGTGCGCCACCGCGCCCATCAGCCCCACGTCGTAGCCGCCGAACACCATGCCGTGGCCGTGTTTCGCCAGCGTGCGCCCCAGCTCGAACGCCGCATCCACGTACACCGCGTCCAGATTCAGGCTCGACGAGCCGAACACGCAAACCCTCATGGCAAACCCTTTCAATCGCAAAATCACAACGCCGCATAGCGTACACCATCCGCAAGGCGAAAAAGCGGGCCTCATGAGTGCGCGCGTACAGAAAATCGCTCATGTATGTGATTTAATCGCACCAGCAAGCGTAGCAACGGCAACTCCATTTCCATTTCCCCAGGTCAAAGGTGTGCGTCATGCAACGCTACTTGGCACCTTTCCAGCAAATCACATACATGAGCGATTTTTGCGCGCACGGCCAGCCGCAACCGGTTAGCCCGGCCGAACGCCGCCCTTCAGGTTACTCGAAGCGCAAAAGAGCCCGGCGCGGTCGCCGGGCCCAACAACAATCGCCGCGTTTTCGCAGCCTCTACCTTATTAGTAAGCAACGCTTCGCCGCAACAGCGCGAAACCCGTTTGCGACCTGCCGCTATGCCGCTTCCTCAACGCTGTCCAGCAGCTCTTCAAGCACGGCGGCGTCTTCCTCGACGTAGCCCATGACCAGCTGGGCCAAGCCCTGGTAGAACGCGGTGTGCGAGAAGCGACGCATGTCCTCGGTCATCATGGGCAGCCAGTTCAGCAGGTGGTCCTGCGCAAACGTACGCTGCGTCTCAAGCTGCTCGATGGCCTTGTCCTCGTCGCCGGCGCGCAGGGCGTCGGCCGTGCGCATGGCCATGCGCTGCATGAACTCCAGTTCCAGCGCGATGTGGTCCTCGCCCTCGGTCCAGCGGCCGCGCTTGAGGTTGTTCTCGCGCAGCGTCTGCAGCACTTCGGCACGCGCTTCCTGCATCATCAGGCGACGCTCGGAGGTGTACACGCTTTCGAAGGGGTACGCGGCGGAGAAGCCGTTCACGCCGTGGCCGATGAACGTGCGCACGTAGTCGATGGCCAGATCGGTGATGCTATCGTCCCAGCTGGTGCGCAGGTAGTCGTACAGCATGTGGTAGCCCTCGTCCACCTTCGCGTTGCCCGTGGCGGCCGGGAAGCGCATGCCCTGCAGCTCGGTGAGCGCCGCTTTGTCGACTTCCTTCAGGAACAAGCGTGCCATCAGGCCATACGTGCGCGCGCGGCCGTCCATCAGCGCCGCCAGGTCCATTTCCTCGGCCTCCTGCGCCGCAACCATTTCCTCTGCCATCCCTTATTCCCCCTTCTTCTCGACCTGCGCGTTCACCTCGGGCAGCATCTTGCGACCCAAGTCGGTCAGCTGCCACGAGCGGTCCTTCCAATGCAGCACGTCGGTGCGCTCCAGCATGTCGATGAAGTGCCCGCCGAAGCGGCGCGGGCTCTGCACAACGGCGAAACCGTCCACCAGCTGCTCGATGTCGTCCTTCGAACGCGGGCTTGCGGCAACGAAGTTCATGACCGCGCGGTACACCTCCACGTACTTCACGTCGCGGTTGAACACCATGTCGCGGAACGCCGACCCATCGGTCATCTGGGCAAACACTTCTTTGCCGGCCTCGGTGGTACGCCACGTGGGGTCGACGCGCTCCTTGATTTCCAGGTACTCGACGCCCTCTTCGATGTCCTCGTGCTCCTCGGCGGTCTCGGGCATCTCAAGTTCCAGCGCGCCGGCGCGTTCGAGCATGCGGCACAGCGTGGTGGTTCCGTACACGGAGCGGTTGTCGGCCTGCAGCGCGTCAACCTTCTCGGTCAGCTCGCTGTTCAGGCAGCCGCCTTCGCACCAACCCAGGATGGAAACGAGCGCCGGACGGCGCGCCGGGTTATGATCGAGCATGGCAAGCACCGCTTCAACGGCGCCGCCTTGGCGCTCGGGGCTGTACACCGACTCGCGCAACATGCCCTCGGGCATGTTGCGCATGGTGGGATAGTCCACCGTATCCAACGGGTTGTCGTCGTCCATGTCCTCCTGGTTGATGTCCAGATCGTCCACGGCCAACGGATCGAACTCGTCCTCTTCGTCCCACAAGTCGACGATTTGGTCTTCGGCCATTGCCTTGTCCCCCTGTTCTTCGATCAGGCCGCCCGGCATCCGCGCGGCGTTGCGCACGGGCCTTCGCAAGCTTGCACGGCGCGGGCCTTGCAAGCTCACCGCAAGCGCTTGACGGCGACAACACATGCCGCACGCCGCGCCCCATGGCGGCGATTGCCCGCAAACCTGCAGGTCACGGGCGTTTCCTCTTCGCTGCGGCTCATTATAGGAAGCGCGGCGGGCGCCCTATCATCCCGCAAACCCTAAAATGGCGAACTTGTTGGCCCGCACGGGCTGCGCCGGAACCTTCAAGCATCATACGCGCGGGCTTATTCTGTATTTCCCCAGGTCAAACACGTGCGAATGCCTTGCGGCGAAAACGCACGCCCCGTATACTTCCAATCACGTTGCCGAAAGCGGGGCTTTCCGTTCCTCACAGTTATGCGAGAAGGGAGGCTCTTATGGTCAACGCATCTTGGGGCAAGAAGATTCTTGCCATCGCGGTTGCGTGCTGCGCATGCGCGCTGATCGCCGTACCGGCCTACGCGTTCTACTACGTCCACAGCGATGAGGGCACTCAGGTGGAAAGCAAGGGTGTGTACGAGATCACGTGCGTGCTCGACGAAACCGCCCAGGGCGGCGCGATTCGTAGCGAGCTGGTCCTTGTCCCCGAGGGCAGCACGGTTGCAGACCTGCTGAACGAGGACGTTATGTCCAGCGAGAACCAGAATGGCATCGACGCCATTCACAACTACGACGTCACCAGCTTGAAGGACTACCTGTCCGGCAAGCAGTACACGTGCACGGTGCATGCGGCCGAAAGCCAGAAGCCGGGCACGCAGACCACGCACGACGGTCAGGGCACCACGGGTGAGAGCACCCAGCTCAACCGTTACGACAACGTGGTCATCACGGTGGCATAGCGTTTCGCCCACCGTCTGCTCGGGGCTGGTCGACCAGCCAGCCCCGGCGGCCCCTTTCGCGATCGCGCAAGACGGCACAAGGGCGTCGCCAATCCCGGCCCAACACCACCCGCCCGCCGGCCTAGCGCCGCGGCAGCGCAGAGACGCCGGAGATGCGCATGCGAAGCCGTCTTCTAGAGCGTTCTCCATGAGTGCGCTCGAACGAAATAGTCGAACGATTTCAGCCGATTCCGGCCCGCGTCCTCACCATCATCCCCCGAGGATGATTTTTTCATATACCCAGGTGAAACGCTTACCTTGACGTTTTCACCCCAAAAATTACCCCGCTCCCTCATACCACTGCCCCTTTGCGCCCGCTATTATAGGGAGTCGAAGAGGATGCAATTTAATAGGAGGGTTTTGCGTATGGGGGTACGTGTTCCTCGAATCACGCTCAAGGCTGATTTCGGAGATGAAAGCGCCTTTGGAGAGCTCAGCATGCTGTCGGTGGGCTACGGCCTGCACCAAGCATGGGTGTTCGCGACCATGTTCGGCACCGCTTCGGTGTTCGGCGCGGCGCACACGTTCAACGGCATCTACAACAGCAGCGTATCGCTGCCTTACCTTATTTCTTCATGCGTTTACGTTTGCGCACTCATATTCATGGCGCTGACGAACCAACGTTTCCTGAAGGCCTACACCACCCGCACCCTGCTGTGCATAGGCGCATGTCTGTCGTGCGTGGGCACGTTTCTGCTTATGGCACCGCCGAGCACCGGGTTCCCGCTGTTCGAACTGATTTCGGGCATCATGACCGGCATCGGTTCGGCCACGCTCATCATCTACTGGGGCACGGCGTTCGCTCGCTGCGACAGCGCGTCGATCGTGCTGAACACCGCCGTGGCCATCACCATCTCCATCGTGCTGTTCGCCAGCGTGCTGCATTACGCGCCCTTCCCCATCTCCGGCACGGCAACTGCGCTGGTTCCCCTGCTTGAGCTGGCCATTCTGTGGAAGAAGACGCCGGATGCGTACTTCAAACGCAACGATGTCCCCATTTTCAAGCCGCTGCCCATCAACCGCGGCAAGTTCATCGTACGCTTCGGCATGCCGGTGCTGGCGCTGGGCATTGCGCTGGGCCTGCTGCGCAGCAATTCCCTGCAGAACCTGGTCATGAACCCCAGCGTGGGCACGCAGCCCATGCTGATGCTGGCCGCCGGGTGCGCCACCGTCATCGTGCTGATCACCATCATGGCGCTGGGCGGCAGCGACCGCTGGAGCCGCTTTTTCCAGCCGCTAGTGCCCTTCGTTGCCGTCACCATGTTCTTCATCCCGTTCGCCAGCACGGAAAACTACATGCTGACCAGCGTGTTTCTGCTGGTTGGGTTCCTGTGCTTCGAGTCGCTTATGTGGATCTTCTTCGGCGACCTGTCGCAACGCTTCCGTCTGTCGCCCGTGTTCGTGTTCGGCCTGGGCCGCGGCATCCTAGCCTTCGCCATCATGATCGGCACGCTGGCGCCGGTGGCTGCCGTGAACTACGTGCATGCCCTGCCGTTTGGCGGCGAAACCGTGGTACTGCTGATGCTGCTGGTCATCATGTTCGCCTACGCGCTGCTGCCGCGCGAGCGCGAGATCGAGGCCATTGTGGCGCCGTGTCCGCTGGTCAAGGCCGTGTCCGAAAGCTTTGAGAGCCAAAGGGAATCCGCCCGCGTGGCCCAGGCGCGCAACTGCGGCGAGGCCCAGGGCATGACGCGTTCGTTCATGGACGCCGTCCAGCGCGAACGCGTCGGCGAGCGTGCCGGTGCGGCGGGCAACGCGCAGGCTGGTGCGCAAGCCGCTAGCCAGGGCGCGGCGCCGGAAGCGGCAGCCAATGTGGCCACGAGCGCCAAGAACACGAGCGTCGAAGGCGCTTCCCATCAGGAAGAACGCGTCGACGCGCACAACGCCGAAGCCGCATCGGACACGCCGGGCACCTCGGCGGCGGCCGAAAACGCCGCAAGCTCCAGCGACGCTGCGCCCGATGCGCCTGCCGCGCTCGAAGGCACCGCAAGTGCCCAGGCCCAGCAGCCCGCGCAAAACGGCGAAGGCGCTTCCGGCAACACCGCCGCAACAAGCAGTGCCACAGCTTCTGCAACCGCCTCACCTGCGCAAACGCATAGCGCTTCCGCTTCTAGCGCTGCCGGTTCGATGCCTGCGAGCAGCACCGCCTTCGTCACCGTAAGCCGCGCGCCGCTTACGCAGGAGCCGGCCGCAAAGCCCGCGAACGGCAACGACGCCGTGCGCGGCGGCGGGCGCTTCCGCGGCAAGTGCGAGACGGTGGCCAACACGTTTTTGCTGTCGCGCCGGGAAACGGAAATCCTGTTCTTCCTGGCCAAGGGCCACAACGCCGCTTACATCCAGGAGAAGCTCTACATCTCCGAAGGCACGGCGAAGACCCACATTCGCCACATCTATCGCAAGTGCGACGTGCACAACCAGCAAGACCTCATGCGCATGGTCGAAGACGCGCAACCAACCGAATAACCCAGCGCGGATTTTGGTGAAGCCAGCTTCGCCAAAATCCTCGGCGCATGAAGTCCAAATCTGGCAAGAAATCGAGATTCCTGTATCCTGCATGCCAAAATCGCGCTCTCGTGGCAAGAAAAACGGGTTTCTGTAGCTCCGATCCGCCGAGAAATCCTCATTTTGGCAAGAAACCCCGATTCCTGCAGGGTTTCAGGAGTCCGGAAAGGGTTTCGCGCTACAGAAATGCCGATTTCTTGCCACGAGAGCGTCCGGGGGGCATCGGGATACAGAAATGCCGATTTCTTGCCAAGCGCAGAAGCGCGAACGCTTTCCCGAACCGCCTGCGCCGCTCCGAAGAGCGCAACGCTGCCGCTTTTATCCCCCCGCTTTTTAATGGGACAGAGGAAAGGAGGAAGGCCAGTCCCTTCGCCGCTCGCTTCACACCGACCCGAGCGGCAACACGATGGAGAGTCAGCCCCTTCACCCCGCCTTCGCCGTCCCTTCACCCCGCCAACGCCATCGGCTACGCCCACGCCTTCGCCTTGCCTTTACCTTCCTCCCTGCCCCCCATTCGCAAGCGGGCGTGCCACCGGCGTGCACCAGGCAACTTTCCGCTTACGATAAAATGACGATTGCGTAAAAGGCCTGGGGCAGCCATTATGATTGTGTCATGATGGAGCATCGGATAATTTGCGGCACGCGCCGCCGATATATGAGACAGCGTTGCAAGGAGCGGTAATGGGCATCTTCTCGAAGTTCGAGGGCAAAATGGAGGATACGTTCGAGGGCACTGCGGACAAAATGTTCGACGCCCCCATTTCCCCTGTTCAAATTGCTAAGAAAGCCGAAAAGCAGATGCGCCGCGAAAAGATGGTCGGCGCCGGCAAGCAATACGCGCCCACGCTGTACACCGTGTTGGTGAACCCCGACGACGACCGTCGCCTGTTCGGTTACTACCCCACGCTTGCAGGCGAAACGGAAACGTACCTGGCCGCGAAGGCGTCTGAGCAGGGCCTGATGATGGACGGCCAGCCGCTCGTGCGCTTTATCGTGGACGAGGGCCTCAAGCACGGCAAGTTCGACGTCATCGCCGAGGCCGTGGCCGCGCCTATCATCGCGCAGCTGCGCAACGAGGAAATGCAGCGTTACGGCCTGGCGAACAACGGCTACGGCGCGGAGGCCGCCTACCCTGCGCAGCAGTTCGGCCGCTCGGCTGCCGCCATGGCGCCTGAGCAGCACTTCGAGCAGGCCCCGTACGAGCAGCCGCACTATAACCAGTACGAGCAACCGTACGACCAGGGCTATCAGCAACCGGCCGTCCAGCAGGCAGCCCCCGCTTCCAACGGCTGGGAGCCGCAGGGCTACCAGCCCGCGCCCGCGCCCATGCCGCAGCCCGACTTCGGCGCCGCGCCCATGGCCGGAGCGGCGGCCGCAGGTGCCGCAGCCGGTTACGCTGCCGCACAGGCCGCGCCCCAGCCGCAGGCCATCCCGCAGCCCGCGCCTCAGCAGTACGGCGCGCCCCAGCCGGCAGCTGCCGCCAACACCGTCGTGTTCGCGGGCAACCCGGCCGACCTGCAGCAGCCGCATCAGGCAGCTGGCCACGCTCGCTTGATCGACACGGCCGCGAACCGCGCGTTCGACCTGGCCAGCGCCCGCGTTTCGCTCGGCCGCGAATCGCACAACACCATCACCATCCCCGACATCAACGTGTCGCGCAACCACGCCGAAATCACGTTGAGCCCGCAGGGCATGTGGATCATCACCGATCTTGGCTCCACGAACGGCACGTACGTCAACGGCCGCGCCATCGCAAGCCAGCCGCTCAACGAGGGCGACCACATCTCCGTCGGCACCACCGACCTTGTGTTCACCCTGGCATAACGGAAAAGCGAAGGACACCCCGTGATTGATTACGCGCTACTTCTTATCCGCCTGCTGTTCGTTGCGCTGCTTTACCTGTTCCTGTTCGCCATCATGAAGACGGGGATTGGCGCCGTGCGCGGCCAGCGCAAGCGCGAGCGCACCTGGAGCCTTTCGGTCGAACGCGGCCCGAAAGAGCTGCGCGGCGTGTCCATCGTTGTGCGCGGGCCGGTCATCGTGGGCCGCAACCCCGGCGCAGACATCGTCATCGGCGCGGGCTATGTGTCGGGAAGGCACGCCCGCTTCAGCCTGATGGGACAAAACCTCTTCGTCGAGGACCTTGGCTCCACCAACGGCACGGCCGTGAACGGCCAATTTATTACCGAGCCCACCGCCCTGCGTAGCGGCGACACCGTTAACGTGGGCGACGTGGCCATTCGTGTGAGGTTTTCATAATGGCACGTGAACAGCGTTCCTATAAGTCCACGCAACGCACCCGCAAAGGCGCCGTCACCACGTTCGGCAGCCGCACCGACGTCGGCTGCGTACGCGACCACAACGAAGACAGCCTAATTGTCACGCCGCCGCTGTTCGCCGTCGCCGACGGCATGGGCGGCCATGCAGCGGGCGAAGTGGCATCGGAAATCGCCGTGAACGTGCTGGCGGAATTCGCCCCGAAAGATCTTGACGGAGCCGTACTCGAGCACGCCGTCGAAGAGGCGAATCGCGAAATCATCCGCGCCGCGCACGACGGTCGCGGCCGCGACGGCATGGGCACCACCATGACCGCCTGCATGCTCGAGAACGAGCGCCTGCTTATCGCGCAGGTCGGCGACTCACGCGCCTACCTGCTTCACCAGGGGAAACTCCAACAACTCACACGCGACCACAGTTTGATGGCCGACATGATCGAAGCCGGCCAGCTCACGCCCGAAGAGGCGCGCCACCATCCGCAGCGCTCCGTCATTACGCGCGCGCTTGGCAGCGACCCGCACACGCGCCCCGACATGTACGAGATCAACGTGGAAACCGGCGACAGGCTGCTGGTGTGCTCTGACGGCTTGTCGTCCATGATTCGCGACGAGCAGATCGAAGTCACCATGCGCCGCGTACGCGACCCGCAACGTTGCGCATCGCAGCTGGTCAACGAGGCAATCGCCGCCGGCGGCCACGACAACGTCACCGTCATCGTGGCCGATGTCACGGGCTTCGCCGAGAAGCGCCGCAAGAAGATGGCGCGCAAAACGAAGCTGTCCGTGGCGCTGGTGTTCGTCCTGCTGCTTGCCATCCTTGGCGGCACGGCCTGGGGCGTGCACACGTGGCTGCACACCACCGCCTACCTGGGCAACGACAACGGCAAGGTTGCCGTGTACAGCGGCGTGCCCGCCGACGTGTTCGGCGTACCGCTGCACAGCCAGGTGGAAACAACGGACGTGAACGTGTCCGACCTGCAGCCCGGCACCGCCGCGCGCCTACAAGACGGCATTCGCGTAGACACGCTTGACGCCGCAAACGACCTGGTGCAGCAGTACCGCGACGAGGCGGCGCAGCACAACAAGGCGGAAGGATAGCCCGCCATGTCCCGTCGCAACATAGAACTCATCCTGCTGTTGGTGGCCGCTC
Organism: Senegalimassilia sp.; assembly: GCF_977052095.1. Lineage (NCBI taxonomy): Bacteria > Bacillati > Actinomycetota > Coriobacteriia > Coriobacteriales > Coriobacteriaceae > Senegalimassilia > Senegalimassilia sp. Next base: position 31,126 of record NZ_CDRSTZ010000009.1, on the reverse strand, counting down.
CCGTGGTGGCCCTGCTGTTCGTGATGATCGCCATCAACGAAGGCCAGCAGGTCAACTTCGATTCGCTGAGCGTGCCCATCGGCATCTTCGCCGCTTTCGTGGTGGCGCATCTTGCCGTGCGCAAGCTCGCCCCCGGCGCCGACCCGGCGCTGTTGCCGCTTGCGTTCTCGCTTTCGGGCATCGGCATCGCCTTCATCACGCGCATCGCCCCGTTCACCGACGCGCCCAACATGGCGCAAGGCCAGGTGGTGTGGCTGTTCGTAGGCGTTGGCTGCATGGTTGCGGTGCTGCTTTTGTTCCGCAACCTGGACAAAGTTGCCAACTATAAATACACGCTCATGCTTGCGGGCATCATCTTGCTGCTCAGCCCGCTTATCCCGGGCCTGGGCCAAGAAATCTACGGCAGCAAAATTTGGCTGCATATCGGCGGCTTCTCGTTCCAACCAGGCGAAATCGCGAAAATCGTCATCGTTCTGTTCATGGCAAGCTACCTGGCGGAAAACCGCGAGTTGCTCTCCGTGTTCACCGTGCGCATGGGGCCTTTCCGCCTGCCCGACATCCGCTCGCTGCTGCCGCTGCTGCTTATGTGGGGCGTGGCCATGCTCATCGTGGTCTTCGAGAAGGACCTCGGCAGCGCCATGGTGTTCTTCTTCGTATTCCTGCTGATGCTCTACGTTGCCACGGGCAAGAAGTTTTACCTGATCATCGGCCTGGGCCTTATGGCCATTGGCGGCGTGGCGGCCTTCATGGCCTTCAGCCACGTGCAGGTACGCGTGAACACGTGGCTTGACCCGTTCGCCGATGCGCAGAACACCGGCTACCAGCTGTGCCAGGCGCTGTACTCCATTGCCGACGGCGACCTGTTCGGCGTGGGCCTGGGCAATGGTCTTGCCGGCGGCACCGACGCGTTCAGCGCCATCCCCGTTGTGGAAAGCGACTTCATTTTCGCCGACATCGCCGAGGAAATCGGCCTGCTGGGCGCCTCGGGCGTGCTGCTGCTGTTCCTGTGCTTCGCCATCCGCGGCTTCCTGACGGCCGCGCGCGCGAAGTCCGACGTGTCCAGCTTCGTAGCCGTGGGCCTGACCAGCATGATCGTGCTGCAGGCGTTCATCATCGTCGGCGGCGTCACGCGCGTCATCCCGCTGACGGGCCTAACGCTTCCGTTCATCAGCCAGGGCGGCTCGTCGCTTCTGGGCAGCTTCATCATCGTGGGCTTTCTGCTGCGCGCGGGCGACGAGGCCACGGGCATCGAGTCCGAAATGCTGAACGGCACCACGTCCAGCCTGCACTCCAACAGCGTGCTCGGCCGCATCAGCCTGGGCAAACGCCTGACGCACAGCATGCTGTTCTGCAGCGCGCTGTTCGCCATTTTGGTGGCGAACCTGACGCTGATCATGGTGGTGAACGCCGATTCCTACCAAAGCATGCCAGGCAACAACCACACGCTTGCCAAGGAAGCGAAAAGCGAGCGCGGCACCATTTCCACGTACGACGGCATCGTGCTGGCGCGCAGCGTGCTTGACGACGACGGCAGCTACAGCCGCATCTACCCTGCCGGCGACCTGGCCAGCCACGTGGTGGGCTACGTGTCGCAGCAGTACGGCACGTCGGGCATCGAAGACGCGTACAACGACACGCTCAAAGGCCAGGAGAACTTCGCCACCTGGACCGATGTGCTCAACGACATGGCCGGCATCGGCACGACGGGCAACGACGTGACGCTCACCATCAACTCGAAGATCCAGCAGGCAGCGCAGGACGCCATCGCCGGCAAGAAGGGCGCTGCCGTGGTCATGGACCCGAAAACGGGCGCCATCCTTGCCATGGCCAGCGCGCCGACCTACGACGCCGCCAACTTTGAGCAGGTCATCGCCGCGGCGAACGCCGACAGCTCCGACTCGTCGCTTATCAACCGCGCAACGGGCAACCTGTACGCCCCCGGCTCCACGTTCAAGATGGTCACGTTGTCCACGACGCTTGAGGACGATGTTGCCAACGAGTCCACCACGTTCTCGTCGCCGGGCACCATCGACATCGGAAACGCGTCCGTGTCGAACTTCAACCACATGAGCTACGGCACGCAAACGCTCGAGCAGGCCACCTGGTGGTCCGCCAACACCGTATACGGCCAGCTAGGCGTGCAGATGGGCGCCGACAAGCTGGTGGAAGGCGCCGAGCGCTTCGGGTTCAACCAAACGTTCGACTTCCCGCTGGTCATGTACACGTCGCTTATGGCAGATCCCAACGAAATGACCGAATGGGAAACCGCCTGGGCCGCCGCCGGCGTGCCCGTCAACCCCATGAACCACGAGAGCCCAGCCGGCCCGCAGGCCACCGTGCTGCAGATGGCCATGGTGGGAAGCGCCATCGCCAACGACGGCGTGCAAATGACGCCGTACCTGGTCGACGGCATCTACAACGCCAACGGCGAACGCAGCTTTACGGCGCAGCCGCAAAAGCTTCGCACGTCCATCAGCGCCGAAACCGCAAAACGCGTGCGCGAGGTGCTCAAGGGCGTCGTGAATAACGGCACCGGCACCGCTGCGCGCATCGACGGCGTGGACGTGGCCGGCAAAACCGGCACCGCCGAGAAAAACGACGGCAACGACATGTGGTTCGTAGGCATGGCTCCCGCCGACGACGCAAGCATCGTGGTTGCCGTGGTAATCGAAGATGGCGAAGAAAGCGAAGGCACCATCAAAGCGCATGATATTTTGCAAACTGCTTTGGAAGTTCAGGGCCTGTTATAGATAAAGTGTGCTCGGCGCGGTACTATGAGGGTTACGCAAATACCGCCCAGCATGTGACCTAAAGGAGTTTAAACGTGACCGGAAACATGATCGGCAGGGTGTTCAACAACCGCTACCAAATAACCGAGCGCATCGGCATCGGCGGCATGGCCGAGGTGTACCGCGCGCAAGATAACGTCTTGGGTCGTATGGTGGCAGTAAAGGTGATGTTGCCCCAGTACGCCGCAGACCAAAGCTTCACCCAGCGCTTCAAGCAGGAAGCGGCAAGCGCTGCCAACCTGCAAAGCCCCTACATTGTCAACGTGTACGACTGGGGCCAGGACGAAGGCACCTACTACATTGTCATGGAATACGTGCGCGGCTCCGACCTGAAAACCGCCATCAACCAGCGCGGCGCCATCAACCAGCGCAAAGTCGCCGAAATCGGCAGCCAGGTGTGCCAGGCGCTTTCCGTGGCTCACGGTCTTGACATCATCCACCGCGACATCAAGCCGCAAAACATCATGGTGCAGCCCGACGGCAACGTGAAGGTCATGGACTTCGGCATTGCGCGTGCGAAGAACTCCACGAAAGAGCAAACGTCCAGCGTGCTGGGCACAGCACACTATATCTCGCCTGAACAGGCACAAGGCAAAGAACTCACCGCCACCAGCGACATCTACTCGCTGGGCATCGTGCTGTACGAATCCGCCACGGGCAAGCTGCCGTTCGACGGCCCCGACGCCGTCAGCGTTGCCATGAAGCAGGTGCAGGACGAGCCGGTGCCTCCGCGCGAGCTGAACCCCGAGATCGATCCGTCGCTTGAGGCCATCATCATGAAGGCCATGGCGAAAAACCCCATGGAGCGCTTCGCCACCGCAAAGGAAATGCGCTCGGCGCTCAACGACTACCTGGCCGGTCGCCCCGTTATGCTCGGCGGCGGCTTCACCAGCGCGCAAACGCAGGTCATGAGCAACGTGCCGCCTATCAGCCCCATGGGCGACGGCACCGCGGTTATGCCTGCAGTCGGCGGCAACCAGCACGGTACGTCCAAAAGCGGTCAAAGCCACTCGTATATGTCGGACAACACTGCGCCGAAGAACAACAAGAAGAAAATCGCCGCCATTGTTGCGGCCGTGGTTGCCGTGGTGGCGCTTATCGCCATCTGCGCGTTCGCGCTTGGCGGAAGCGGCGACAGCAAGGAGCAGATCGAAGTTCCCGATGTCACGGGCCAAACGCTTGACGAGGCGAAATCCGCCATCCAGTCGGCCGGCTTCACGGTTGGCACCGTGCAGCAGCAATACTCCGACAAGGTGGAGTCCGGCAAGGTTATCAGCCAAGACCCCATGGGCAAGTCGAAGAAAGCCAAGGGCTCCAGCATCAACTTGACGGTTTCGCAAGGAACCCAGGAAATCGAAGTGCCTGACCTTACGGGCAAAACCGCAGATGAGGCTAAGAAACTCTTGCAGGCAAACGGCTTGAAGTTCAAGGCCGGCGCCGCTGAATACTCCGACACCGTCGACAAAGACCTTGTTGTGCGCCAGAACGTTGAGGCCGGTTCGAAGGTTGCGAAGGACACTGTGGTCACGTACTACCTGTCGCTTGGTTCCGAAGGATCCTCCGTGCCTAACGTGGTCGGCCAAACGCGCAGTGCCGCTACCACCACGCTGAACAACGCCGGCTTCTACGTCACGTACGATGAGCAGTACTCCGACAGCGTCGCCGAGGGCGTCGTCATCAGCCAAACGCCCGAATCCGGCAGCAAGCTGAAGGCAGACGGCACCGTGAACATCGTGGTCAGCAAGGGCAAGGAAAGCAAGGCCGTCAGCGTGCCGAATGTTGTGGGCCAGTCTGAGGGTGCCGCAACCACCACGCTCAGCAACTCCGGCTTCCAGGTAACCACCGAATACCAAGCCAGCACTTCGGTTTCCGCCGGCAGCGTTATCAGCCAAACGCCTTCAAGCGGATCCGAACTTGACCCCGGCAAGACGGTGCACCTGGTCATCAGCACCGGCAGCGGGTCCACGGGCGGCGGTTCCGACAACAGCGGCAGCGGTGGCTCCAGCACAGGTGGCGGCTCTGGTGCCAATTCCACAGGCGGCGGCTCCGGCACCGGCTCCAACAGCACCAACTAACCAAAACGCGACACTCACTCGCGCCAACGAGAAGAGCCCCCGCCAAGGGGCTCTTCTCGTATATACGGGACAAGGGGACAGTCTCTTTGTCCCATACGGTGTGGCGGAATGGGGCAAAGAGACTGTCCCCTTGTCCCATTCCGCACCTGACAAACGACCTGGCGTCGTCAAGAAACCAGCTTCCCACGGAAAGCCCGGTCAGGCGGTCAAGCTGGCTGCGCTTGCAAGCGCGCCGGATCGGTCAAGGAGCACCCGTAGCTGAACGAGAACACCAGCGAAGAGGCGGGATCGTTCTCCTTCAGAGGCTCGCTGCGGCAACGCGCCAACATCCAAAGAAGGCTGCGTGACGTCGTCTTTCAGCAGCACGTCCAGGTATGCTTCCAAAACGCCTTCGTCCTGTGCGGCAAGCGGAACCTCATCGTTGTTTTTCGGCTCATCTGAACTGGGCTTTTCGCTATTGATATTCTCCGAGCTAGCGCTGTTTGATGACATCGCATCCCCCTTCGGATTGCCTTGTCGCAAGCGTTTACGAGCCCCTTGCCGCGCAATGCCTGCTCATCCTCTTCACGTCAAGTAAGCTCTATTGCATTGCTAATTTAACTGGTAACCAAAAAAATTTTTCTCATTTAACGAAATTAGGTGTTGACTTAGGGGCAAACGACAGGCATAATAACCGTTGCTGTTTCAACGTGCGCCGTTACCTCAGCTGGATAGAGGGACTGACTACGAATCAGTACGTCGGGGGTTCGAATCCCTCACGGCGCACCATTTTTAACAGCGCCGCTTGACAATGTGCGCCGTTACCTCAGCTGGATAGAGGGACTGACTACGAATCAGTACGTCGGGGGTTCGAATCCCTCACGGCGCACCATTTTTAAGCTTTGAAATCCGCAATGGCTCCATCGAGCACATGCGGTTTTTTGTTTTGTAGGCCAAGGAAAGGAATTCTGTTGAAGGTTCGAAAACCGAAACCTCACAGTATGTAGCCTTCCTTCGACGCCATCCCTTACCGGCAGCCGAAGGTCAGGCTGCAACGCGCTCTCGTTTGACAGAGTCTTTACGCACCCGTGATGCCGCGTAGATTCCGCGGCGGTACTATCGCGGGCACGATGAAAACTCTACCGAACGCGAGCATGGACAGTAAGGGAAATCACATGCTCTATCTCTCTCAAATGCTGGGGAAGCCGGTTGTGGACTCAACCGGTGAGAAAATCGGCACCATTTCCGACCTTGCCATCTCTACGGGCGAGGTTTTTCCGCGTATCACCAGCCTGGCCTTCCAGGGGCCGGGCAAAATCCCGTTCATGATCTCGTGGCGCAAGTACGTCGACGAATTCGACGACGACGGCATCACGCTGCAGGTTGAGGCGCACGACATCCGCTTCAGCTATCTGCAGCCCGACGAGGTGCTGCTTGCGCGCGACCTTATGAACCGCCAGATTGTGGACACGCAAGGCCTGAAAGTCGTACGCGTAAACGACCTGAAGCTTTCTGTTTCCGGCTCTCAACTGCGCCTTTTAGGCGCTGAAGTGGGCGTGCGCGGCATCCTGCGCGGCCTGGCGCCGTGGCTTGAGCGCACCGTTGTTTCCGTGGCGAAGCTGTTCGGCAAGAAAATCGACGAGCAGATTATCGCGTGGAACTACATGGACCTGCTCGACCGCGACCTGTCCGAAGTGCAGCTTTCCGTCACGCACAAGCGCCTTGACGAGCTGCACCCCGCCGACGTGGCCGACATTCTGGAGCAGCTTGACCCGCAGCAGCGCGCCAACGTGTTCCAGCACCTCGACGATGCGCAGGCCACCGAGGCCATTTCGGAGATGGAAGACGAGTACCAGTCCGACTTCATCGAAAGTTTGGACAACAAGCAGGCCGCAAACGTGCTGGGCAACATGGACCCCGACGACGCAGCCGACATTGTGCGCGACCTGTCCTACGAGCGCGCCGAAACGCTGTTGCGCCTGATGGGCGTGGAAGACGCCGCTGAGATTCGCCGCCTTCTGGGATACAAGGACGGCACGGCTGGCGGCATGATGACCACGCAATACGTGTCCGTGCGCGACACCGACACCGTTGGGCACGCCATCGAGGTTTTGCGCGAACTGCCTGAAGACCACCCCACCGTTCACTTCGTCTACGTGCTTGACGAATACGACAAGCTGGTGGGCGTGTGCTCGCTGCGCACGCTGGTGCTGACCGACGACAAAACGCCCATGTCGCAGTGCATGTACGACGACGTCATCACCGCAACGCCCGACGAAACCGAGGAAGACGTTTCGGCCGACATCTTCAAGTATGACCTGCCTGCCATGCCCGTGGTCGACGAGCGCGGCGCGCTTCTGGGCATCGTCACCGTCGACGACGCATGGGACGCCATCGAAGACGACGTGCAGGGCGACAAAACGAAGACGTCCGTCCTGAAATGGGTAGGCATCTCCACCGGCTCGCTGCTGTTCTTGGCGCTGTATACGCTGGTGCTGCTGCAAATCGTCGGATTCACGGGGAGATAAGCCATGGTTTTGAAGCACAAGGGCAAAACCGCAGCCGCCGTCGACATCGACGCCTCTAATCCGCTTGAGCGCAGCAGCTTCAAAACCGGCGAGGCGGCACGCGGCCCCGAAGAGGCGCTGGACGCCAAAAACGCCCCTAAGCAGAAGAGCAAGCTGCTGCTTATCCTGGCCGCGCTGGGCCCCGGCATCGTCACGGCCATGGCCGGCAACGACGCTGGCGGCATTTCCACGTACTCCACCGTGGGCGCGCAGTTCGGCTTCGCCACGCTGTGGGTCATCCCCGTCATGTGCGTGCTGCTTATCGTGGTGGAAATGACCGCTGCGAAAATGGGCGCCGTCACCGGTAAAGGCTTCGCCGCGCTTATTCGCGAGTCGTTCGGCATCCGTTTGACGGCCCTGGCCATGTTTGCCCTGCTCATCGGCAATGTTTGCACCACGTTCTCCGAATTCGCCGGCATTGCATCGGGAATGGAGATGTTCGGCGTCACGAAATACGTGGCCGTGCCCGTGGCCGCGGTGGCTGTGTGGCTGCTTATCGTGGGCGGCAGCTATAAGCGCGTGGAGAAGGTGTTCCTTATCCTGTCGCTCGTGTTCCTAACGTACGTGGTGGCCGCGTTTTTGGCCGAGCCGAACTGGGAAGAAACGGCCATCAACACGTTTGTGCCCCACGTGGTGTCCGACCAAAGCTTCGTGTCGCTGGTCATTTCCATGATCGGCACCACCATTGCGCCATGGATGCTGTTCTTCAACCAAAGCAACGTGGTGGAGAAGGGCGTCACGCCCGACGATCTGTTTGCGCAGAAAGTCGACGTGGTGTCCGGTACCATCGCAGCTTGTTTGGTGGCCTGGTTCATCATCGTCACCACCGGCACCGTGCTATTCCCGCAGGGCATCACCATCAACGACGCCGCCGACGCGGCACGCGCGCTGGCACCGTTCGCAGGCCAATACGCCGAGGCGCTGTTCGCCATCGGCTTGATTGCCGCGTCGTTTTTGGCCGCGTGTGTTCTGCCGCTGACCACGGCGTTCGTTATCTGCGAGGCATTCGGCTGGGAAGCGGGCGTGTCCTTCAAATGGAAGGAAGCACCGCTGTTCAAGAGCATCTTCACGTTCGTCATCGTGTTCTCCGCCGTCATCGTACTGATCCCGAACATCAACCTTATGGGCGTCATGCTGATGGCGCAGTTCATCAACGGCCTGGTGCTGCCGGTGCTGCTGGTGTTCATGGCGCTGATCTCATCGGACAAGCGCGTGATGGGCAAGTACAAGTCCGGCCGCGTCACCCGCGTGCTCATCTGGATCACCGTGGCCATTGTTACCGTGCTGACGGCGGTGCTGCTGGTCATGCAAGTGCTCGGCATCGGATAGCGGTGCCCTGCTGCCCTACAAGCTCAACCATATGAGAAGAGGGAGGCCCCGAAAGCATCCCTCTTCTTGTTTTCAGGTGGCAGGAGCGAAGCCGGGTACCCCAAGCCGAAGAGCAGCGCACCTCTTGCCCGGCCGGGTCCTCTTGTGATTCTTCCCCGCGTCATCCACTCAACCAAATTGCTGCACGCGTGTACTCAATCGGCAGCAACGGACGCAACGCAATACGGCTCAACAGCAAAACCAACCGCAAAAAGGGGAGGCACAATGCCTCCCCTTTCGTTCGCTATTCGGTTCGCTGCTATTCAGCCAGCAAGCGATCGATTTGCTGCTGCATCTGATGCGCGATGAATTCGTTGTCGGGCTTTTCGCTGTGCATGTAGTCAAGCAGCATCTGCAGCGTCAAAGCCGACATGTGCGCGTCGATGCCGCGCTCCACCATGTTGCACGCCGACACAACGCTGCGCGCGATATCCGTTTGGCGCGTGGCGGCCTTTTTGCGCTTCGCGGGGCGCTTCTGGTCGTCCGCAAGCGCGTGCATCACATCGTAAACGCTAATCTGAGCTGGGTCTTTCGCAAGACTGTAGCCGCCGTGCTTACCAGGACGCGCGGCAATGATGCCCGCATTGCGCAGCAGCTGGGCAAGCTGAATAAGGTAATCGCGGGGAATGGACATCTCCTCCGCCACGTCGCGCGACGAGCACACCGTGCCCCTTTCTGCCAAATACAGCACTGTGCGCATCCCGTATTCAGTCGAAGCTTTCAAGCGTATAGCCTCCTTTAACATCCTCCGCTCGCACCCTCCAGGCGAGCATCGCAGGCTGACGCGTGCAGCGTATCAGCATCCCGCTCGTTGCAGGTGAAGCATACCAAAATGCCGCACCCTTGTCTTTTCATACCGCCAAAGCGAATCTTGTCGCTCATATTCCGCTTTGCGCATATGATTGTTAGATGAAGCAATGCCTAATATTCTAGTATATTACTGTGCTTTCGACCAGGGTATATAACCAGCCTACATGATTGGACTTCCCAATGGCATTAAAGGAATCTACCCGAAAACTTGTGCTCGAAAAACGCGATGCGATTCCAGCCGATCAGCGCGTAAAGAAAAGCCAGCGAATCTGCGATCAACTGACGCAAATCGCGCTTCAACATGTTGGCGAATCGTCGAATGCGTCAAGGAACGGGCTGTTCATTGCGGCCTACGAGCCTATGCGCAGCGAAGTTGACGTGCACCCGTTCTTCCGCGAAGCATTCGCGCGCGGGTGGCATGTTTGCCTGCCTTGCATGGCGAAGGATGCGGAAAGCGCCAAGGCGCGCATGGTGTTTTTCGAGCTGTCCGAGACGCGCATTTTCGACGAGCGTCCGGCATTTCTCGACCACCCGGCACGGCCGTTTCTGCTTGCCGACTTGCATGCCCAGGGATGGCACGAGATAGATGAGGTTCTGTTCGATATCGCGGTTATTCCCATGGTCGCGTTCGACAGCACGCTTATGCGCCTAGGATACGGCGGCGGCAACTACGACCGATTCCTGCCGAAGCTTCGCCCCGATTGCCTTGTTGCCGGCGTGGCGTTCGCCGAACAACAGATTCCCGTCGTCCCTACCGAGCCGCACGACCTATCGCTCCCCCGCATCATCAGCGCCTAGTCAGCAGCAAGCCGCCCGCTTGCAGGATTATTTGCAAGCAAAAGCGGCCTGAAGAGCTCGCATTGCGTAACGTTTGCCCCCTGTAAGCAACGCTCGTCAACTGCGGTTCCACCTGCAGCAATGCTGCAGCGACGCCCCCTTGGCAGGCAGCCCTGCGTCTTTTAACCAGGCAGCGCCTCCGGTCAACTCCTTCCTCATCGCATAAAAAGAGGGTGCCCACAGGCACCCTCTCATTTCGCTTGCTTTCGCCAACTTTCCGTCAGATTGTCAGCTTCTGCCGGCTTTTCGCCAGCCGCTATTTCTTCGCACCGAAGCTGGACTTATGCAGGCACAGCACGGCCACAACGGTCAGCACCACGCCAAGCGCCAGGGAAATCCACGGGTTCGCCGTGAAACCAGCCACGATGTAGCACACGAAGCACACCACCATGACGGTGGTGGCATACGGCAGCTGCGTGGCCACATGACGCAGGTGGTTGCACTTCGCGCCCGCCGACGACAGGATCGTCGTGTCAGAAATCGGCGAGATGTGGTCGCCGTACACAGCGCCGGCCAGCGTTGCGCCAACCGCCACCAGGAACAGCGGGTCGCCTTCGGGGAACACGCCCACCACGATGGGCAGAATCAGCGCGATGGTGCCCCAGCTGGTGCCCATGGCAAAGCCGATGAAGCCCGCCACCAGGAAGATAATGCACGGCAGAATGCCCAGGCCAACGCCCAAACCGTTCAGGAAATTGCTCACGAACTCGCCCGTGCCCAGCATGTAGCGGCAGCAGCCGCCCAAGCTCCACGCCAGCACCAAGATCATGATGGCGCCCACCATGGAGCGCACGCCTTCGGAGATGCTCTCCACGAAGCCGCTCAGCGTGGTCAGGCCACGCGGCAGGAACATGGCGCCAGCAACGCACAGCGCCACGGTGGCGCCGATGCACAGGCCGCTGACCGGGTCTTCGCCAACTGCGGTGGCGAAGTCGACGCCTTCGAAGAAGCCGCCCGTATACAGCATGCCCAGGATAGAAAACACGATGAGCACCAGAATAGGCACCACCAGGTCGTACACCTTGCCCTTTTCGGAGATGTTCAGGCCCTTGTACTCTTCCATGGCCGGCGCAGCGGACATCTCGATGTCAGACTGCTCGGTAACCACCGACTCCAGGTTCGTATGGTCATCAAGGTTCGCCTCGGCCTTGTCGGACAGGCCCATAGTGGCCATCTTCTCAAGCGCGCCGCCTTCGCGCACGATCTCGCCGCGCGCCTCTTCCTCAGCCGCGCGCATCGGGCCGTAATCGTTCTTGCCCGAGATCAGCATGAAGAACACGAAGAAGATGGTCAGCAGTGCATAGAAGTTGTACGGTATGGATTGTACGAACGTGGTGAAGCCGTCTTCGCCCAGATAACCGCCAACCGCAACGGCCCACGAGGACACCGGCGCGATGATGCACACCGGGGCAGCCGTGGAGTCGATGATCCATGCCAGCTTTTCGTGGCTGACGCGGAACTTGTCGGTGACGGGGCGCATAACAGCGCCGACCGTCAGGCAGTTGAAGTAGTCATCCACGAAGATGATGATGCCAAGCAGCGCCGTGAGCACCTGGGCCATCTTCGCGTTCTTGATATGGGTGGACACCCACTCCGCATACGCGCGGCTGCCGCCCGCCGTGGCGATGACCACGGTCAGCGCGCCCAGCAGCGCAAGGAATAGCAGCAGCGCTCCGTTGTCGGCGATTTGCATGGCCATGGCGCTGGGCACGTCGGTAAACGCCGTGATCAGCGGGTCGACGCCAACCCCGTTGAGGGTGAACTGGTAGATGACCATGCCCACGAACACGCCGATGGTCAGCGACGAGTACACCTCCTTCGTGACGAGCGCCAGAGCCAGCGCCAGCAGCGGCGGCACGATCGACCACGCGCCGGTGCTGATAAGCTCGAAAGCCTCTTCCATTTCCCTTCCCTTCCTAAACTCGATGAACTTGTTGCGCACCAGTATACCCACGTCAAGCGCCCACACGCAGACGATTCCGCAGACGGGTCCCACGCGAAACAAGGGGCTTAGGGCAAGCGCGCAAAAGTTCCCCCATGACTCGAAGCGCATTCAAGGCGCGGTACAAGCGCGTGGGCGGCTTTAGAAGACATCCATGCCACGAACTCGCTTCGACCCCCGCAGCTGCTAACAACCTGCCGCTTCAGCCCGCAAAACACGAGAGGAGGACTTGCAACAAGTCCCCCTCTCCCTGGTTCTACGTATGTTCAGCTAGAGCTTGCGCTATTTTGCTTCGCTTTCGGCGGCCAGTTCTTGCTGGTATTCGCGGTCGATGGCGCCTTCGGGCGTAGGCGGATTCACCTCGAACGGCACCGCCTTCGTGAACAGGCTGACCACCGGCACAATAACCAGCGACAGCAGCATGGCCAGCGCGCCGCAGTTGATGGGGCTGGCAATCAGCGGCGTGCCTATAAGCGCGAGCACCATGTTTCCGCTGGTCAGGCACACACCCACGATGAAGCTGCACCACACGGCCGCCTTGGAGATGCGACCGGAGTACAAGCCCCACAGGAACGGGCCCAAAAATGCGCCGGCAAGCGCGCCCCAGGAAATGCCCATGAGCTGCGCGATGAACGTGATAGACGAGTTGTACTGCACCAGCGCCAGCGCAGCGGACACCACGATGAACACCACGATCAGACCGCGCATCCAGCCGAGCTTCTTTTTCTCGCTCATGTCCTTCACCACGTTGCCCTGCAGCAGGTCAAGCGTCAGCGTGGACGACGAGGTGAGCACCAGCGACGACAGCGTGGACATGCTGGCCGAAAGCACCAGCACGATCACGATGCCGATGAGCAGGTCAGGCAGCGTGGACAGCATGGTGGGGATGATGGAGTCGTACACCGGGGCGCCGTTGGCACCCATCTCGATCTGATCAGCGTATAAGCGGCCGAAACCGCCCAGGAAGTAGCTGCCGCCAGCAACCACGAACGCGAACAGCGTGGAGATGATAGCGCCCTGCTTCACGGCCGGACCAGACTTGATGGCGTAAAACTTCTGCACCATCTGCGGCAGACCCCACGTGCCCAGGCTGGTCAGCACCACCACGCCAAGCAGGTTGAACAGGTCAGGGCCGAACATGCTGACGAACGGGCCGGCCATCTGCGAGCCCTCGGCAGGAATCTGCGACAGCGTGGTGATGGCCTCGCTGAAGCCGCCGTTGTTCAGGATGACCGCCGCGATAACGGCCACAATGCCGAACAGCATGACGATGCCCTGCAGAAAGTCGTTCATGACCGTGGCCATGTAGCCGCCAAGCACCACGTACAGGCAGGTGATAACGGCCATGCCGATGACGCATACCTCGTACGGCAGGCCGAATGCCATGCCGAACAGGCGCGACAGGCCGTTGTACACGCTGGCGGTGTAGGGGATCAGGAACACGAAGATGATGGCCGCGCTGGCAATGCGCAGGCCCTTCGACTTGAAGCGCTTGCCGAAGAACTCGGGCATGGTGGTGGCACCCAAGCGGTGCGTCATCTCGCGCGTACGCGGGCCGAGCACCCACCAGGCCAGCAAGCTGCCCAGAATGGCGTTGCCAATGCCGGCCCACACGGCGGCGATGCCGTATTTCCAGCCGAACTGGCCAGCGTAGCCGACGAACACCACAGCAGAGAAGTAGCTAGTGCCGTATGCGAACGCGCTCATCCAGGGGCCGACGTTGCGGCCGCCCAGCACGAAGCCATCGACGCTTGACGTTGTACGTCTGCAGTACAACCCTACGCCGACTGCCACGCCGACGAAAATCAAAACCATGCAGATTTTTGCAACCATTGGTCTATTCCTTTATCGAGGTCTATCGAGGTACAAATGACCCGACGCTGTGCATTTCACCAGGTCAAGCTGGCGTGAAATCAATTGGTTCGCTGCGTCGAGGAGCTTTGACGCGCGAAAAGCACGCGCCAAAGCGCAAAGGCGCACACGCGATTTGCCCGAGTTTCGCCAAACGAAAGCGCCGAAGAGCTAACGCACGGCAGCAAATCCCGTGTGCTAGATATATCGATAGGAATAGTAGGTGTAGAAGCAAGGCTCCATTGACCCGAATTCACCGGCCTTCATCCTCGCAAGATACATTGCCTGGACATCCGCGTTCGCAAGCGCAGTAGAGCGCATGAGCGCGGCAAGCTGCAGCTGCAGACGGCAGCGAGAAGATTCAGCGGTATGTCCCTGGGCGATGTTCATGGCGCATACTCTACCACACTATTTTGGTTTAGCGTTCACAATTTCTTCAACGGTTACGGAGATTATCCTCATATTTTGATTCTCAGTTTTGGAATATTACCCGTATTTCATTGCATACTTTCATTATAGGCGCAGCAATTATCCTATAGGTTTCGCATATATTTACACAGATTCGCAAATATGTTTCTTTTCGAAGGGAATCGTAACCAGTAACATACTTGGTGTCGGGAGAGCAATCCCCTTCGGTGAGCGACATGCCATCCCCTTTTACGCAGTCGCCACCGGCATTCCTGACATTGGTATGGTGTAGCGTCGGTGCCGCGTTTTCTCCTCATCGCGACATCGTGAACAACAACACTACATCGGTCGCGCGGCTATCGGCTGCCGACCACCCCTCCTCCTTGCCGACCCGCGTCCCCTCACCTATGGCGGGTCGGCCTTCTTATGCCTTGATGTGCCCGAATGGGACAAAGGGACTGTCCCTTTGTCCCATTCGGGCACGCCGGTGCGAGCAACAAAGCCTATCAAGAAGAATACATAGCGTCGAGCGAAAGCTCGACACCAAACAGAAAGCGCCAAAGGCGCGCCAGCAATTTCCCCATGAGTAAAATTTGGTGACGCGTCCTTTGGGCGCTGACTAAAAAGGGACGAGCTTTCGCTCGTCCCTACGATTTCGCTCGCATATCGATTTCAGGCCACATTCCCACACTTCGGCCGCATATCGATTTCCGGTCGCGTTCCCACGCTTCGGTCAAACTTCAACCTCGCCCCGTGTTCTAGTAGCGGCTGTCGAAGATGCGCTTCGTTTTCTTTTCGCTGCGCGGCAGCTCTCCCATGGGAACGCCCTTTGCTTCGGGCGTGCAGCCGATCTTCGCCTTGAAGATGGCCTCCAGCTGCGCCTCGCAACGCTCGAGCTCTTCGCCCTCAAGCGGCGTCTCAAACAGCACGGTCAGCACATCGTGCCCGTTCACGGCCTCGATCATCACCTGATACTCCGACGAAGCGCCGTCGGTGAACTGAATGACTTCCTCTATCTGCGCCGGGAACATGTTGCAGCCCTTCACCTTCACCATGTCGTCGGTGCGGCCCGTCAGGATGTCGATGCGCGGATGGTGGCAACCGTACGCGCACTTGCAGTCGCCCGGGATGATGCGCGTCAGATCGTGCGTGCGGTAGCGGATAAGCGGCGCGCCCTGCTTGCGCAGCGTGGTCAGCACCAGCTCGCCCACTTCGCCGTCGGGCAGCGGCTTGCCCGTCTTCGGGTCGACGATCTCGCAGTACACGTAGTCTTCCCAGATGTGCATGCCGTGGTGCTCGCTGCACGAAATGCCGATGCCCGGGCCGTACACCTCGGTCAAACCGTAGATGTCGAAGATCTCGATGCCCATCTCGTTGGCGATGCGGTTGCGCATCTTGTCGCCCCAACGCTCGGAGCCGATCACGCCTTTGCGCAGGTCAAGCTTATCGCGCAAGCCGCGTTTGCTGATTTCCTCGGCCAGCAGCAGCGCATAGCTGCTGGTGCCGGTGATAACGGTGGCGTGCAGGTCCTGCATCATCTTCAGCTGCTTTTCCGTGTTGCCGGGGCCCATGGGGATGGCCATGGCGCCCAAACGCTCGCAGCCCAGCTGAAAGCCGATGCCGGCAGTCCACAGGCCATAGCCCGGAGTGATCTGGATACGGTCCTTGTTCGTGATGCCCGCCGTTTCGTAGCAGCGCGCGAAAATGGTTGCCCAGTCGATGACGTCCTGCTGCGTGTACGGGATGATAACCGGCGTGCCCGTGGTGCCCGACGAGCTGTGGATGCGCACAACCTCTTCGTCGGGAACGGCCTGCAGTCCCAGCGGATACGCCTCGCGCAGGTCGGCCTTTTCCGAGAACGGCAGCTTCTCGAAATCTTCCTGCGTCTGCACGTCGGACAGGTCGATTCCCTCGAATTTCCGCGCATAGAACGACGAGCGGTCCTTCAGCGTTTTGAACTGGTTCTTGATGAGCTCAAGCTGCTCCGGCTTCATGTCCATAGTAATCTCCCTTGGTAGGTGACGAATGATTCGATTGAATAGCAGGAAAAGTGCGAAAGGCGCTTCAAGCCCGTAAGCGAAGGGCAAGCGTGAACATCCAAGCCCCAAGCCTTGCAGGTCTTGAAGCTAAAGCCATCGACCAGCCAACGCGGTGCGCGCGGCTATGCGGGAAGATATGTCGGCTACGAAAGTCATATCGCCATTGTAGGGCAAAACGCAGGGCGCTCAATCCCCAAATAGCGAAGACGGGGCCGAATTAGGCCCCATCGGTGAAACGTTTTGCATACTCGAAAGATGGTGCGCTCACGATGCGCGCCACAGTTTTGCGAAGACGTTGCGTCGGCGGCGAACCGCACGCATGGCAACCCTCGTTAACGCGCACGCAGCGGCAAGTCGCAACGTTTCATACGCGAGACCGCCATCGCGCGCAAACCGCGCGCCACATTTCCCAACGAGCAATCGCCCGCAATAGCCTACCAGCTACTCCGACACAGCAATATCCACGGCACGCAGATTCATGGCCACCAGCTTCGGCTTCACGCACGCGGCGATGGCGCTGCGCAGGTCATCCAAGCTGATAGGAATGCAACCCGTTTGCAGGGCTTTCGCCAGAAGCAGGTTGTTCAGCACCTTGCGGCTTCCCGCGGCCTCCACCAGCGCCTGGTCGTCCACGGGAATGAACGTGGCCTTCGTGCCCTCAAGCGCGCGCTGGATGTTCGCCACCACGTCGGTTGCGCGGTACGGGTCGGTGGACAGCGCCGCCGTGACGGGCTGCACCGCCGTGGTTGCCGCGACCAGCGTGCCCGCCGGCGCCAAGTACGGGAGCACGCGCGCAGCCTCGGCCGGCTCGAACGCGATGACCAGGTCGGCCATGCCGCGGCTTACCAGCGATGCGTGCACCGTTTCGCCCTTGTCGCCGATGCGCACGTGCGACACCACGTTGCCGCCGCGCTGCGCCATGCCGATGGTTTCGGCCGTGCGCACCTGCCAGCCCTTTTCAAGCGCCGCCTGGGCCAACAGCTTCGCCGCCAAAACGGTGCCCTGCCCGCCTACGCCTGCAAGTAAAACGTTAAGCATTGTCGGCCCCTTCCCTCTTCGCAACCTGAATGCAATCGAACGGGCACACCTGCGTGCACAGCCCGCAACCGTTGCACTGGCCGGGGTCGATGAACGCCTGGCCGCGCTGGCCGCTTTTCGGGCCGCGCGCGTCGGCGTCGAACCCAATGCCCGGGCAGCCGATCTCGGTGATGCACTTCTTGCAGCCGGTGCAGCGCTGCGCGTCAAGCACCACGGGGGCTTCGGGCTTGAACAGCTGCACGCACGGGCTTTCGAACAGAATGGCCGACGGACCCTCAAACTCGATGGCTTTCTTCGCAGCGTCGATGGATTGCTGCAGGTCAAGCGGGTTTGCGTGCACGATACATTCCATGCCAAGCGCCTCAAGCACGCGCTCGATGGAGATGGGCTTGCGCTTCGGGCCCATCAGCGTCACGCCCGTGCCCGGATGCGGCTGGCTGCCCGTCATGGCCGTGGTAGCGTTGTCAAGCACGCACAGCGTGAAGTCGTGGCCGTTGTACACCGCGTTGGCCACACCGGTCATGCCGCTGGCGAAGAACGTGGAGTCGCCGATGAACGCCAGCGCCTTCTTGCCGGGGTCGGCCACCGAAAAGCCCTGCGCCATGGTCACGCCGGCGCCCATGCACAGGCACGTGTCCACCGCGTCAAGCGGCATGGCGTTGCCCAGCGTGTAGCACCCGATGTCGCCGCAGTACACGGCCGGCGTCTTGCCGAGCGCGCGCTTCACCGCGTAGAAGCTGCCGCGATGCGGACAGCCCGGGCACAGCACCGGCGGACGCACGGGCAGCGGGAACTTGGGTTCGACCGATTCGTACGTTACGGGCGCTTCCACCTGCGCAAGCTCGGGAACGCCCAGGAACTTCGCCAAGCGCTCGACGATGTCGTCGACGTCGTTCTCGCCGCGGTCGCGTGCCTCGCCCGTCAGCTTTCCGTGCACGTTATATGCCGCGTGCGTTTTGCCGGCGTACGCCAGCAGCTCGTCTTCGATGACGTGGTCAAGCTCTTCGAACACGATGACGTCCGAAAGCCCGGCCGCGAACTTCTCGCACGTGCGCTCGGGGAACGGGAAGGGCGTGCCCACCTGCCAGAAGCGGTAGGCCGGCATATGGATGCCGCGCTCCTCGGCGCGCTGCTCTAAGATGCGCAGCGCCTCAAGCGCATACGCCGCCGACACGCCGCCCGCCACAATGCCGAAATGCGTGGATTCGCCCGCGATGCGGCGTTCGTCCATGGGGTTGAAGCGCGCGAAACGTTCGTCGGCGGCGTACGTCACCGCAATCTTGCGCAGACGCTCGTTGATTTCGCCATGGCCTTCGAAGGCGCGCTTCGGGAAGATGACCCAGCGCGAGTCACGCTGAAAGCCCTCTTCCGGCACCGGCTTGGCCTGCGTGCTTTGCGCAACGTCGAAGAACGTGGACGCATGGCAAACGCGCGTGGTGGGGCGCATGATGACCGGCGTTTTGTACTGCTCGGAAAGTTCGAACGCCGCCTGCATCATGGCGAAGCCCTGGTCGGGCGTGGCCGGATCGAGCACCGGCACCTTCGAAAAGTTGCCGAAGCGACGCGTGTCCTGCTCGGTTTGCGACGAGATGGGGCCCGGATCGTCTGCCACGAACAGCACCGTGCCGCCCTTGACGCCCACGTAGTTCAGGCTCATAAGCGCGTCGCTTGCCACGTTCAGGCCCACCTGCTTGCACGTGAACAGCGTGCGCGCGCCGCAATACGCCGCGCCGGCCAGCAGCTCAAGCGCGCTTTTCTCGTTCGTTGACCACTCGACGTGCACGCCCTGGGCGGACCCGTCCGCATGCAGCTTCGCGATTGTTTCGATTACCTCCGATGACGGCGTGCCCGGATAGCCGGCGACCACGCGGACGCCCGCCTCCAAGGCGGCATGGGCAAACGCCTCGTTGCCCATCAGCAATTGTTTCGTCATACGCTTCCCCACCTCAAAGCTGTGTTCTCTCAAGCAAAACGTAAGGCTGTTTCACGTGAAACAGCCGCTTTGTCGTCTGACTATGCACTCCATGATAGCAAAACGAAAGCGCCCCTCAGCTGCGCTTTCGATGCAAGGGCTGAATAGGTCGATGAAGCAAGATGGGGATTGGAATCGATTTCCTTGCTGCGAGGGGGATCTTCAATCTGCCGATGGTTTTCGCTTCAGCCCGCCTTCACCGCAAGTGAGACCACGGGCTTTTGACGAATCCGCCGATGACCTCTTCCCCGCTTGCCCGAAGCCCAACTTGCCCATTGACGCCCATAACAGCAAAGAAGGCGACGGGCCGTCCCGTCGCCTTCTCGAAAACGCGCTGTTACGCCTCGGCCATAGCCTTCTTCATGTCGATGATCTTCTGGCGTGCGCCGTCGCAACCCGTGCCCAGCATCTGCACCGCCAGGATGGCCGCGTTCTTGGCACCGTTGATGGCAACGGTGGCCACCGGCACGCCGGAGGGCATCTGCACCATGGAAAGCAGCGAATCCAGGCCACCCAGGTCGCTGGTTTTCATGGGCACGGCGATAACGGGATCGGGCGTGTAAGCCGCAACCACGCCACCCAAATGCGCAGCCTTGCCGGCAGCGGCGATGATGACCTTGATGCCGCGCTCATGCGCTGTGGACGCCCATTCGTGCACCTCGGCGGGCTTGCGGTGCGCGCTGGCAACCTTCACCTCGTACGGGACGCCGAACTCATCGAGCTGTTTCATGCACGGCTCCATGTTGGGCATGTCGCTTTCCGAGCCCATGATGATGCCGACAACCGGATTCTTGTGATCGCAAGACATTGTGCAACCCTTCCTTCGCGCGATTCTTTCCACAAGTAGTGTAGCGCGCAAGAAGAAGCCAACACGAAACCGCACGAAAGCCGAATAAAGCCGCAGGGATAGGAAGAGAGAACGCACGGAATGCCGAAGTGCCTGGCATACGTCAAATCGTGGGGTTGAGCGAAAGCTCAGCCGTTTTAATGCAGCGCCCAAAGGGCGCGTCACTGTTTTTTTTCGAATGCGCACACGCAATTCAAGCTAGTGATGCGCCTTCGGCGCTTTTGGATGGGTCGAGCTTGCGCTCGACGCTACGAGGTCCGTCCCCGAGGTAACCTCGATAGCAAAAAAGTAGGAGCCCGAAGGCTCCTACTGTGTTTATGGTGGTCGGAGGGGGACTTGAACCCTCGGCACGGGGATTTTCAGTCCCCTGCTCTACCAACTGAGCTACCCGACCAGAAGTCGTTCGTTTCGAACGCGAGTTAGTATAATACGGGAAGCATCCCGGTCCGTCAAGCGGTTTGAGAAAATTCTTTTCTCAAACCTCCCGTACGCTCGCAACATCCCGATTGCGCACAAGCAGCGCACCGTTTCCAGCTGCACAGCGCTCGTCGCCTTCGCGCGCAAAATCGCATAACGCTTAGCAGCAACCGCAAACCGCTACTTGCACTCGGCGCAGCCGCTGCCGAACAGCAGCTCCTTCTCTTCGCCAGGAAGCACCGCACGAGCCTGGTCGCGCAGGTTGTTCACGCCGATGAAGAACTGGCGCATCATCACCACCAGCAGGTAGCGGCCCTTCGGCGTAAGCGTCAGTTCGTCGGCGTTGTCGGTGGCGAACGCCCCCGACGCCTTCATGAACGCCATCTCCGCAGGCAGACCGCGCTCGACCGAGCAGCCGAAATCCTTCTTGAACTGGCGCTTGTCCAGACGCAGGCCGAACAGCTGCATCATGAAGCGATAGCGCATGCGGTCGCGCTTGCTGAACGTGGTCTTGCCCATGATGGACATGTGACCAGCCTCGATGCACTTGTTGTAATCCTTCACGCTAAACGTGTTCACGTACAGGTTGCTGCCCAGATACGTGATGCCGCCGCTGCCGATGGCCGGATACTCCTCGTAGTCCACCACGTACTCGTCGATCATGGCGTCCTCGCCTGCGGCCGACGTGTTACGCTTGTTGAACGTCCACGCGCTACCGTGCTCGAACAAATGCAGCGGGCCGCCCGTCAGAAGTTCGCAAATGATCTCGTAGTACTTCTGCTCGCGCGCGTAATCCACCTTGCCAACGGTGCGCGCCAGGCTGCGCTCAACCGACGGCGACGCCATCAGCGGGTAGAACGTCGTCTGCGTGCAACCGCTTTCGATGACGCGCTCGATGTCGTTGATGAGGATATCCTCGGTCTGCGCAGGGAAGTTGAAGATCATGTCCGCGTTCATGGACGTGAAGTACGGGCTGGCGTCCTGAATGCGCGCGATAATCTCCTGGCCGCTGCCGTACTTGTCGTAGCGGTCCATCTGCTTGAGCAGGCCGTCGTCGAAGCTTTGCACGCCAACGGACAGGCGCTGCACGCGCCCCTGCAGCTTGTCAAGGTAGCTGGGAATCAGATGGTTCGGGTTCGTTTCGCTGGAAACTTCCTTAATGTTGAACAGCTCGCGCGCCTGATCGATGGTGTCGCACAGTTCATCGATCATGATAGTGGGCGTGCCGCCGCCAATGTAGACGCTGTCGAAGTCGTAGCCCAAGTCCTTCAGCATGCGCATTTCCTTGCGCATGTTCTCGAAGTACGGGCGTGCGCGCTCCTCGGAGAACGGGAAGCGGTTGAAGCTGCAATACGGGCACAAGCGCTCGCAGAACGGCACGTGCATGTACAGCATATAGCGCTGACCAGGCACGGGAGCCGGCATCATCACTTCATCGGTCGGTTTCAGTTTCAGGTATTGGTTCGTGCACTGGCGAACCACCGTGGTAAGCAAACGCTCGGACAGCATGTTTCGCGTGCTCCTTCTCTCGTCATAAGTAAACGGTAGGAATTATATCCTACCGTTTAAGTCTCATATAATCTTAACGAAGCCTTCAAGCGGTCAGCTCGAGTTCTTCACCGTCCAAGCGCGCCGCGCGGACAGACGCGCCAAGCGTGCCGTTTACGCCCAGGCACCGCGACCGGCGGCCGCCTTCGCACCGATGTCGGTGCGAAGCTGCTTGCCCTCGAAGTTGATGACGTCGCAAGCCTCGTAGGCCTTTTCGCGCGCCTCGTCGAACGTCTTGCCAAGCGCAACCACGTTCAACACGCGCCCGCCGGCCGTAACCAGCTCGCCATCGGCGTTGCGGGCGGTGCCGGCATGGAACACCGTCACGCCGTCCATGGCCTCGGCGTCCTCGACGCCGAGGATGACCTTACCCTTCTCGTACTTGCCCGGGTAGCCCGCCGAAGCAAGCACCACGCACACGGCCCATTGGTCGTCCCACGCCAGGTCGATGTCGTCGGGACGGCCTTCGGCCACGGCCATCATCACGTCCACCAGGTCGTTCTGCAAACGCGGCAGCACCACCTGCGTTTCCGGATCGCCGAAGCGGGCGTTGTACTCAAGCACCTTCGGGCCTTCGGGCGTCAGCATGAAGCCGCCGTACAGCACGCCGCGGTAGTCGTGCTCAAACGGCGCGCGGGCCGTTGCGGCCGCGGCCGTCTGCATGACCTGCTGCATGGTCTCAAGCTCTTCGGGCGTCACGATCGGCACCGGCGAGTACACGCCCATGCCACCGGTGTTCGGACCCTTGTCGCCATCGAAAGCGCGCTTGTGGTCCTGCGCCGTGGCCATGCAATGCGCCTTGCCGCCGGAAACGAACGCCAGAAGCGAGCACTCGGGGCCGGTCAGGCACTCCTCCACCAGCACCTTCGAGCCTGCGTCGCCGAACGCACCGTCGAAGCAGCTGCGAACGGCTTCTTCGGCCTCTTCGATGGTCTGCGCAACCACAACGCCCTTGCCAGCGGCCAGGCCGTCGGCCTTCACCACAACGGGGGCGCCCAGCTCGCGCACGTAGGCCAGCGCCGGCTCAAGCTCGGTGAAGCTGCCGTAGCGCGCCGTGGGGATGCCGTTGGCCTCCATGAATTCCTTGCTGTAGGTTTTGCTACCCTCAAGCTGCGCACCCTGCGCGTCGGGGCCGAACACGGCCACACCAGCCGCGCGCAGCACGTCGGCCACGCCGGCAACCAGCGGAGCTTCCGGGCCGATGACCACCAGGTCGATGGCGTGCTGCTGCACAAAGGCCAGCACCGCTTCGCCATCTTCGGCATTCAAGCCCGCAACGTTTTGCGCGATGTCGGACGTGCCGCCGTTGCCGGGAGCAACGAAAAGCTCGTCAGTGCGCGCAGATTTAGCCAACGCCCACGTGATGGCATGCTCGCGACCGCCGCCGCCCAAAACCAGGATGTTCATGAATGACAACCTCCCAAGTGTCCGAATGTCGTTTTCCGAGGTAATACGCGCGTGCGGGCCTGCAGCTTAGCAGCCCCGCACGATAATGCACTTCTATTTCACGCTGATGCCGACAAGCAAGGTTTAGCCCTGCCAGCCGCGCATGATGGTTTGGTCGCGATCGGGGCCAACGGCCACGATGCTGATCGGCACGCCGATGGTGCGCTCGAGGTATTCCACGTAGGACTTGGCGTTTTCCGGCAGCTCGTCGAACGTACGGCATCCGGTGATGTCCTCGCCCTTCCAGCCCGGCAGCTCCTCGTAGATGGGCTTGGCGTGGAACAGCACGCTTTGCTGCATGGGGAAATAATCGTAGCGCTCGCCGTTGCACTCGTAGGCAACGCACACCTTGATGGTATCGAACGCGGAAAGCACGTCGAGCTTCGTGAGCGCCACGTCCGTCAGGCCGTTCACGTCAGCCGCATAGCGCGCGATGACCGCGTCGAACCAGCCGCAGCGGCGCTTGCGGCCGGTGGTCACGCCGTATTCGTGGCCCACCTGGCACAGCGTTTCGCCCTCTTCGGCCTCGATGCCTTCGCCACCGTCTTCAGCGTACTTGAGCTCGGTGGGGAAAGGACCGCCGCCGACGCGCGTGATGTAGGCCTTCTGAATGCCCAACACGCGGTCGATGTTGACCGGGCCCACGCCCGAACCCGTGGCCGCGCCGCCGGCGCAGCACGAAGAGGACGTGACGTAGGGGTACGTGCCGTGGTCGATGTCGAGCAGCGTGCCTTGCGCGCCCTCGAACAGGATGGACTTGCCGGCGCGCACGGCGTCGTTGAGCATCTGGCTGGTTTCGGCCATGTACTGCTTGAGGATGCGGGCGTACGGCAGGTACTCTTCGCAAATCTCCTCCACCGTGTAGGTATGCAGGCCGTAGATCTTCTCGAGGATGGCGTTTTTCTGCACCAGCGCCGTTTCAACCTTCAGGCGGAAAATCTTCTCGTCCATAAGGTCCTGGATGCGGATGCCTTTGCGGGCAACCTTGTCCTGGTAGCACGGGCCGATGCCGCGCTTCGTGGTGCCGATCTTGTGCTCGCCCAGGCTTTTCTCGTCCGCGCCGTCAAGATCTTTGTGGTACGGCATGATCACATGCGCGTCGCAGCTGATCTTGAGGTTCTTGCAGGAGATGCCCTCGGCTTCCAGCATGGCCATTTCCTTGACCAGCACGCCGGGGTCGACCACAACGCCGTTGCCGATGACCGGGATGGCGTTCTCGTACATGACGCCGGACGGCATCAGGTGCAGCGCCAGCTTTTTGTCGCCGTGAATCACGGTGTGGCCGGCGTTGTTGCCGCCCTGATAACGAACGACATAGTCGTATTTGCTTGCGATAAGATCGGTAATCTTGCCTTTACCTTCGTCGCCCCACTGGGCGCCAACCAGAACGGTGTTCGGCATGTGTGCGCATCCTTTCAGTTACTGTGTCGCAACCCTCACAGTTTACTACAGAACCACTTCATTCAACGACGAATCGGCCAGGCGCATCGTATCGACGATTTCTTCATGGCACGTCAACATGATCACCTGGCGATGACGCGCCAGCTCCGCCAGCGCGCGGGCGGCAGCCGCGCGGCGCTTGGAATCGAAGTTCACCAGAATGTCGTCGGCGATGATGGGGATGTTGCGCCCCACGTTGTCGGCCGTGATAAGCAACGCGATGCGCAGCGCCAGGTATAGCTGCTGGCACGTACCCAGCGAAAGGTGCAGCGGTTCGCGCGTGGTCAGCATGTCGTTGGAAACCTGCAGGCGGCCTTCCCTGCTCATGGAGACGCTTGTCCATTTGCCGTCGGTCATGTCGGCAAGCAGCTTGCTGGCGCGCGCATACACCTCGGGCTGGCTTTTGCTCTCCCACGCCGCGATGGCCGTTTCCAGCATGCGGCGCGCAAGCAGCAGCTTGGCGAATTCCATGGCGCTCTGATCGCGGCGCGTTTGCAGCTCTTGGTAGCGCAGCTTGAGCTCGTCGAACGTGCGCTCCGATCTGCCGTGTGCCAGAATTTGGCTAAGCTCGCCATAACGCCTGTTCAGATGCTCGCTGTTTTCCATCAAGCCCTCGCGTTGCCGCGTTTTGCGCGCAACGAACGCGTCCACGGCCTCGATGGTGCCGCGCTCGGGGCGAAAACCCATGTCCTCGTACAGCGCTTTGCGGGTGTTTATGGACGCATCCAGCGTTTCCTCAAGCGCCGTGCGTCGCGACACCAGCGCTTGCCGGCGCTGCAGGTACAGCGCGTTGCTGGCGCGCATGTCGCGCGCCTCGTCCAGAAGCGTGCGCGCGTGGCGCAGCGAGTCTTTCGCTTCCGAAAGGCCCATCTCCGCCAGCTCGTTTTCCACGCGCACACGGTGTTGCTCCTGCTCAGCGCAACATGTTTCAAGCTTTTTCTTGTCCTGCAACATCACCCAGCGCGCATCTTGCACGCGCGCATCTGCCGCTTCGGCCTTCTTGTTCGGCTTGAACAGCAACGCCAGGGAAGCCGCCGCCAAAATGACCGCCACCAACACCAAGCAGAAGCCCAGCGCCGTGAATGATAGGCTGGTGATTTCGCGGCCGTGCATGAACAGAGGAAGGCCCGCGGACATGAACGCCACCGGCAGTGCGATGGACAGCGCTACCTGCACGTATTGCTGCCGACGTGCCGCCTGAGCAATTGCCTGCTCGTCATCGGCCTCAAGCAGCGCCTCGTACGACGCCTTCGAGGTGGCGAAATTGTCGCGTGCCAGGTCAACGGCGTGTTCGAACTTGGCGTTTTCGGCCGCCAGCACCTCGATGCGGTCGCGCAGGTGCCGCTCTTCGGTGGCCGTGATGCCCGCAAGCTGCACCGCGTGCTCTTTCTGGGCCGAACGGTGCTCGCGACGCAGGTCGTCTTCCTGCTCGCGCAGATCCGCAATCTTCGCCTGCAGATCGCCCGTTTCAGCTTCCAGCTTCTCAAGCGTCTTGCGGTTTGCCGTCAGCATCTCGATCGATGCGTTCAGCTCGCTGATCTTCGTCAGCAGGTCCTCGCGCTGAGGGGCAAGCTCGGCGAACTCTTCGCTTTCGCGCTTGAGCTTCTCGACGCGCTCCGTCTCCTGCGCAATCTGCTCGCGAACAGCATCCTGCTCGCGCTCGATGTTCACCAGAGAGTTTTCCGCCGCCTGCGCACGCGACGTGAACGAGGCCAAACGCTGCTGCAGCTCCGCCAGCGCATGCGCCGGGGACGCGCCCGTGCCCGAGCCCGCCGTCAGCAGCTTCGCCGCCACATCGGACGTGTTCTTCAAGCGGCGCAGCTCATCGCTTGAAAGGCTGAACATGGTGCGATACGTTTCGCGGTCGATGTCGGCCGCCACGGAAACGTCCCCCTGCAGCCCATCGGCGTTGCGCACGCGCGTGACCTGCGCCGTTTCGCCCGTTTGTTCATCGGCGAACACCAGCGTGCCCGAGCGCTCCGCGTTTGCCGGCTTGTACGTGTTGCGCAGGCCGCGCGCCTCTTCCCAACCGAACAGCACGCCGCCCACAAACTGCGACAACGTGGTTTTGCCCGCCTCGTTTTGACCGAACACCACATTCAGATGCGGCCCGAATGGCCCCACCACGCGGTTCGAGAACGCGCCGAACGCATCGATTTTCGCATGCTTCAAATACTTTCCGCTCATTGGTCTTCACCCCAAGACAGCAGGTCAAGCACCAAATTCTCGGCCTCTTTCGTCAACTTGTCCACTTTACCAGCGCACGCGGCGGGCATCTGCAGGTTGCGGTCGATGAACTCGGCCTGCAAAAACGCCACTGCATCTTCCTTGTTCTCGATTTGATCGTCGGCCACGCGCATCAACACCGCCGGGAACAGCCCTTCAGAGCGAAGCGCCTGCTCATCGCGCGGTTCGACCGTCGCGTCCACCAGCGTGTCGCAGAAAAACGACGAGTACGAGTCGTTCACGTGCTTGCGCAAGTCCTCGATGACGTCCGGGCGGCTCAGCACCTCGTGCAGCTTCGTTTTGCCCACCAGCGTGATGCGAGAGATCATCTCCTCGCAATGCGCTTTGCTGTTGGCGCGGAACTGCTCGCGCATAATCTTGTCGCCCACCTCGGGCAACGTTGCGCATTCCTCGACGTTCACGTCAAGGCGCTGCCACACCACGCTTGCCGTGGGGATATATTCCAGCTGCGGCGCGGCGCCTTCCGCAAGCGTCACGGCCATCACACCGCGCGTGCCCGTCTCCTTGATGTCGCGCCCCTGGATGCACCCCGAGAACGCTATGCGCGGATTTTCCTTGCTGGGATAGAGGTAACGCATATGAATATGCCCGCAAGCCCAGTAATCCATGCCGGCGTTCATAAGCACCGAAGGGTTCACCGGCGCCTTGATGGGGTCAAGGTTCAGCCCCGTGTGCAGCACGCCAATGGAAAACGGTGCCTCGGCCGCACGCGGACGAGCAGGCGAAAGCGCCTGAATGGCCGCTTGGCGTGTCAGGCCATCGGCGATGCACTCGTCCATGGGCCACGTTTGGTTATAGTAGCCGCGCCCCGCGATGATGCACGCAGGTTGGCCGTCTTTCTCGAACAGCTCGAACCCGGGGTGGTCGGCCGCAAGCATGCGCACGTTATCCGGCAGCGCGAACATACTTTGCTGCCACGACGTAAACGGATCGTGGTTGCCTGTGATCATGTACACGGGAATGCCCGCGGCGCCAAGCGTGCGCATTCCCTCGAAAAAGTGCAGGTAGTCGCCATACGACGCGCGCGAAGCATCGAAGATGTCGCCCGCAATCACCACGAAGTCAACCTGCCGCTTCACCGCCGCATCGATCATACGGTCGAACGATTCGGCGATAGCCTGAATCAGCCGCGCGGCCCACAACTCGGAAACCTGCGCAAGCCCGCGAAAAGGCGCACCAAGGTGAAGGTCGGCGGAATGAAGGAATGTCAGGCTCTTCGTCATGCAGCAGGCACGGCTCCTATCTTTTGCGTTGCTTCTTTACATATACCCGGGCACGCGAGAATCGTCAACGAAGTCCATGAAGCGCGTGTACTCGGCGTTGAACGCCAGCGTGATGTCGCGCGTGGGACCGTTGCGGTGCTTCGCCACGATCAGCTCGGCCGTTCCCAGGTCGGGGCGGTCTTCGCTTTCGGCTTCCATCTCGTCCATGCTTCGGTCGATGAACATAACGATGTCGGCGTCTTGCTCGATAGCGCCGGATTCACGCAGGTCGGAAAGCATGGGGCGCTTCTTGCCGCGCATCTCAACGGCGCGGGACAGCTGCGACAGAGCAATAACGGGCATGTCCATCTCCTTGGCAAGCACCTTCAAGCCACGCGAGATTTCTGCGACCTCAACGGCGCGGTTGCCGTCGCGACGCGCCTGCGGAGGCTGCATAAGCTGCAAGTAGTCAACGATGATGAGTCCTTTTTCCGCGTCGCGCAGTTCGCGGCGGGCCTTTGCGCGCAGCTCCAAGATGGAAAGCGCCGGCGTGTCGTCGAACTCGATTTTCAACTTCGAAAGGTTACTCGAAGCCTCGATGATGGCCGCCCAGTCGGCGTCTTGCACCTGACCTGCGCGCAGCTTCGACAAGCTGACGCGCGCTTCCGAAGCCAAAACACGTTGTACCAGCTGAGAGGCGCTCATTTCCAGCGACAGGAACGCCACGGTTGCGCCCAGCTTCGCCGCGCTGGTTGCAAGGTTCAGCACGAACGCCGTCTTGCCGACACCAGGACGCGCCGCAAGAATAACCAGGTCGCCGCCGCGAAAACCGTGGAACAGGTCATCGACATCTTTGAAACCAGATGCCACGCCGGAAATCTTGTTCTCCTGCGCCGCCATTTCCTGCAATTCTTCGAAGGCGTCGACCAGCAACGTGTCGATGCCCGTGAACGCCGACGAAACGCGCTGCTCGGTAACGCGGAACAGCGTTTTCTCCGCCGACTCCACCACCACGCCTAAATCGTCGGGCGCATCGTAGGCCATGGCCTTGATTTCCTCGGACGCTCGGATAAGGTCGCGCAAAATAGCGGTGCGCTTAACGATTTCAACGTGGTTTTGCCAGTTCGTCAGAGCGAACGTGTTCGAGGAAAGCTCAAGCAGGTACGACCTGCCGCCCACAGCTTCAAGCTGTCCGGCAGCATTGAGGTTGTCTGCCACCGAGATCTGATCGATGGGGATATGGCGCACGTACAGGTCCACCATCGACTCGAAAATACGCTGATGGGAAGCGCGGTAGAAGTTCTCGGGAACCAGCTTCGCCGCCACGTCCTCAATGGCCGCAGGAGTCAACATGCACGCCGCCAACACCGATTTCTCAGCTTCAATGTTCTGAGGCTCCACTTTTCGGTTTGGCTGCGTACCGGCAACCTCAGGCGCGAAATCGGGATTGTAGGGAACGTCAACGGGCATGTGTCATCCTTTCTTTGCTTCGGCTATTTTACCGCAGCCTACACGGCACGCCGATTTTCCATCGCCCCTTTACGGTACATGGCGTGCTCTACGCTCGCGCAAGATGCAACCTTTGGCAGGACGAGACCAACAAGCAGCATTACAGCATCAAGGCGAACGTAACGAACAGCTGTTGGCCCGCTATTCGATGGTGTCAACCCAGCCTAATGGCATGCACGCACCCCACACCACCCGCGCCGCGCCGCACCATGTCATCACAAGCAGACCCGCACCATGGGCGAAAAAAATCCCCGCACCGAAACGATGCGGGGATGCAAAAGTCTTCAAAAAAGACGCTGCGTTATTCAGCAGCCTCTTCCGTTGCGACTTCCTCAGCCTCGGGAGCAGCCTCTTCGGCCTCTTCCTCAGCCTCAACCTCGTCGATGCCGACGAGCAGGGTCACCGTGGCCTTGATGTCACGGTAGATGGAGATGACAACCTCGTGCTGACCAGCCGTCTTGATGGCCTTGCCAGCCTCAATACGACGACGGTCGATCTCGACGCCCAGGGACTCCTTGATGGCCTCGGCGATCTGAGCGGCGGTAACGGAGCCGAACAGCTGGCCCTCTTCGCCGACCTTCGCGTCAACCTTCACGGAAGCACCGTCAAGCGCAGCCTGCAGCTTGGCAGCGTCGGCCAGGCGAGCCTCTTCGCGCTTAGCGATGTTCTTCTTGCGCATCTCCAGCTGCTTCAGGTTGCCCTTCGTAGCCAGGATGGCGATGCCCTGCGGCATCAGGTAGTTGTTGGCAAAACCGGGGGCCACGTCCACGACGTCGCCTTCGCCGCCCTTGCCCT
>NZ_CDRSTZ010000008.1:0-73683 GCF_977052095.1 Senegalimassilia sp. | reverse complement strand
TGGTAAGGCAGAGGCCTGCAAAGCCTTCACCCCCGGTTCGAATCCGGGCGTCGCCTCCAAAAAGAGGCACTTGAAAGTTTAATATGCGGACATGGCTCAGCTGGTAGAGCATCACCTT
Organism: Senegalimassilia sp.; assembly: GCF_977052095.1. Lineage (NCBI taxonomy): Bacteria > Bacillati > Actinomycetota > Coriobacteriia > Coriobacteriales > Coriobacteriaceae > Senegalimassilia > Senegalimassilia sp. The sequence goes on along the minus strand of NZ_CDRSTZ010000008.1, from coordinate 73,565 downwards.
GCCAAGGTGAGGGTCGCGGGTTCGAATCCCGTTGTCCGCTCCATGAATTTTAAGCGATCGGTGTTTCGGTCGCTTTTTTGATTTACGAGGTTGTTTTCTTCCACGTGTCGTTGCGATTGATCGCAATAGTTTGTGCGAATGTCCTACCTATTTGCCGGTAGGAATCTCATCGACATGCATCGCCCGCTCATAAAATGTGTAGCGCCCAATTTCTCATATACAAACACCTGTTCGTATGATAGGATACCACCGAACCATAAGCGTGAGAGGCTGGAGCAGCATGAGCCAGAATGCAATCGTTATCAAAGGCGCCCGCGAACATAATTTAAAAAACGTTGATGTTGAGATTCCTCGTGACAAGCTTGTTGTTATTACGGGTCTGTCCGGCAGCGGTAAGTCGAGCCTGGCGTTCGACACCATGTATGCGGAGGGACAGCGTCGCTATGTCGAAAGCCTTTCGAGCTACGCGCGCATGTTCCTTGGCCAGATGAGCAAACCTGACCTTGATAGCATCGACGGTCTTTCTCCAGCTGTGTCCATCGACCAGAAAACGACGTCGCGCAATCCTCGATCGACGGTGGGCACCACCACGGAGATTTACGACTATCTGCGTTTGCTGTATGCCCGTGTCGGCGTTCCTCATTGCCCTGAATGCGGGCGCGTTATTAAGAAGCAAACCACCGATCAGGTTACCGACGATATCCTCGCGCTTGACCCAGGTGCAAAGGCCATCATCATGGCGCCGGTTGTTGCGGGCCGAAAGGGTGAGTTCACGAAGCTTTTTGCCGATTTGGCTCACGAGGGCTTTAGCCGCGTGCGCATCGACGGCGAAATCGTGCGTTTGGATGGAGAGCCTCGCACGCTGAACAAAAAGATCAAGCACTTCATTGATGTGGTCGTCGATCGCGTGCAACTGAAAGAAAGCGCAACCGGACGTATTGCAGAAGCGGTCGAGCTTGCCACGAAACTTGCCGAAGGCCGCGTGTTGGTGCAGGTTTTAGGGCCCGATGGTAAGCCACAGGGTGAAGCCGGTGGTTCGTCTAGCGGAGCGAAAGGCGGTCTAGGTGCTGGCGAGCATCTGTTCTCGCTCGCTTTGGCATGCCCTGAGCACGGGCATTCTATGGATGAGCTTCAACCTCGCGACTTCAGCTTTAATGCTCCGTATGGCGCTTGCCCTGATTGCTCTGGCATCGGTAGCCGCGAAGAAGTTGACCCGTCGCTTGTGGTACCCGATCCTTCACTGACACTGGCGCAAGGTGCTATTGCGCCGTTCAAGAATGGGAACTATTACCCGCAGGTGCTGCGCGCGGTCGCTTTGCATATGGGCTGCGATGAAAACACCCCGTGGGAAGATATGCCGAAGAAAGTTCAGAAGGCGTTGCTGCACGGCTTGGGCGACGAAAAGGTGCGCGTCGACTACACCACGGTTGATGGTCGCAACACATATTGGTTCTTGGATTGGGAAGGCGCGTTGGCGGCGGTCATGCGTCGTTACCAAGAAGCGCAAAGCGATACCCAGCGCGAGAAACTGCAAAGCTATTTCGCTATCGTGCCTTGTCCGACGTGCGGCGGAAAGCGCTTGAAGCCCGAAATCCTTGCGGTTACGGTGGGCGGCAAATCAATTCACGAGGTTTGCGAGATGAGCGCCGTTGACTCGCTCGAGTTCTTCCAGGGCTTGCACTTTTCCGGTCAGCAGGGCAGCATCGCGAACCCTATTGTCAAGGAGATTGTCGCGCGTTTGAAGTTTCTCGTTGACGTGGGCCTTGACTACCTTACGCTCGAACGCGCAACAGCAACGCTGTCAGGCGGTGAAGCGCAGCGCATCAGGCTTGCCACGCAAATCGGCGCTGGCCTGATGGGCGTGCTGTACATTCTGGACGAGCCTTCTATCGGTTTGCATCAACGCGATAACGAGCGGCTTATTGCCACGCTTGAGCACTTGCGCGACCTGGGAAACACCGTCATCGTTGTCGAGCACGACGAGGATACTATCCGCGCGGCTGATTATGTTGTGGACATGGGCCCTGGAGCGGGCGAGCGCGGCGGCCAGGTGGTGGCGTGCGGCACGCCTGAAGAGGTGGCGCAGACGCCTGGTTCCATGACGGCGGACTACTTGTCCGGCAGGCGATCGATTCCTGTGCCTGAGAAGCGTCGCAATCCGCGTCGTGGTTCGTTGAAGCTGACGGGTGCGTGCGAAAACAACCTGAAAAACGTGACGCTTTCGGTGCCGTTCGGCACGTTGACGGTCATTACGGGTGTGTCGGGCAGCGGCAAAAGCTCGCTTATCACCGACACGCTTGCTCCGGCGTTGGCGAACCGCGTCAACCATGCGCATCGACGCACGGGCGGCTATAGGAAGATTACCGGCGTCGAGAACATCGATAAGGTCATCAACATCGACCAAAGCCCCATCGGCCGCACACCGCGAAGCAATCCTGCAACGTATATCGGCCTGTGGGACGATATACGTGCGCTGTTCGCCAGCACGCAGGAGAGCAAAGCCCATGGTTATGGCCCCGGGCGATTCAGCTTCAACGTCAGCGGTGGGCGTTGCGAAGCCTGCAAGGGCGATGGCCAGATTAAGATTGAGATGCATTTCCTCCCCGACATCTACGTGCCGTGCGAGGTGTGCGAGGGCAAACGCTATAACCGCGAGACGCTGCAGGTGACGTATCGTGGGAAGAACATCTCGGAAGTGCTTGACATGACCGTTGAAGATGCGCTTGTGTTCTTTGAGAACATCCCCGGCATCAAACGCAAGCTGCAAACCCTGTACGACGTGGGGCTTGGTTATATTCGCCTTGGCCAGCCCGCTACAACGCTTTCGGGCGGCGAAGCGCAGCGCGTGAAGCTTGCAAGCGAGCTGCATCGCCGTCAGACAGGCAAGACGTTCTATATTTTGGACGAGCCCACTACGGGGCTTCATTTCGAGGATGTGCGGCAGCTTTTGGTGGTGTTGCAGCGGTTGGTGGATGCGGGCAATACGGTGCTGGTGATCGAGCACAACCTCGATGTCATCAAAAGCGCCGACTACATTGTGGATTTAGGGCCCGAAGGCGGCGACCGCGGAGGCGCTATCGTGGCGCAGGGAACTCCTGAACACGTAGCTACTGTGAAGGAAAGCCACACCGGTAGATTCCTTGCGCGCATGCTGTAGAATAGCCGTCCCAATGAAATGGCGCCTGCATTAGCGGGCGTCATTTGACGTTATCGGTAAGTATCAGCATCTTGTAAAGGCAAGAGGCTTGGAAAGGAAAAACGTGTCGCAGGCGGCGGTGGTGCAAGGTCAGCATATGATGCGCGGAGTGATGTTCGCGCTGATAGGAGCTGTGTGCTGGGGGTTTTCGGGAACGTGCGCCCAATTGCTTATGAATCAGTATGACGCTCCCTCCGATTGGATCACCTGCGTGCGCATGCTGCTCTCCGCCGTGTTCTTCCTAGGCGTTGCCATCGTCAAGGATTGGCGCGCGCTTGCGGCATTGTTCCGAGACGTTCGCTCCGTCATCGGCATCGCGGTATTCGCCATCTTCGGTATCGTGCTGTGCCAGATGAGCTATCTCAACGTTATCCACTACACGTCTGCGGGCGTGGGAACCACGCTTGAGCAGCTAGGCCTTGTTCTTATCATGCTGTGGACGTGCTTGCGCAAGCATCGGCTTCCGAACGTGCGCGAAGTGCTGGGACTTGTCTTGGCACTGTTCGGGTTGGTGCTGATTGCAACCCAGGGCGATGTCAGCCGATTGGCGGTTTCGCAAGAAGGGCTGTTCTGGGGCATGATGTCCGCCGTGGCGTTGGCGTTGTACACGCTTATGCCGGTGAAGGTGCTGGCGAAATGGGGTTCTATGCTGGTGACGGGCTTCGCCATGCTGTTCGGCGGCGTTGCGTTGACGCCCGTTGTGCAGCCTTGGAACGTCCCCATGGAGCTTTCGGCCGGGGCGCTTGGAGCGTTTGCCGCCATTGTGCTGATTGGAACCTGCGCTGCGTACATGCTGTACCTGCAGGGCGTGAACGACTGCGGTCCGGTGAAGGCGGGCCTGCTGTGCGCGGCCGAGCCGGTGTCCGCCATGGTGCTTGCCGTCGTGTGGCTGCGCGACCCGGTTTCGGCATGGGATATCGCGGGGTGCATCTGTATTCTGCTTATGATCGTTATGGTTACCGAGCTTAAACCGAAAGCTGCCCCTGCGTCGGTTGCGGCCGACGTTGCGGGCGTCGAGGCGCCGGCTTACGTGCAGGACCCTCCGGTGTTTGCTGGCCGTGCATCGGTGCTTGGCTACTACAAAAGTCGTCCTGCCACCATGGACGATTTCAAGCGCGTGCAAACGTTGCTTGATGAAGCGCACGAGACGTATGCGCAGCTCGGGATCGACGAAGGGAAGTATAAGAAGTACCCCTCGGCTCGCCGTTTGACGCACAGCATCAAAAACGGCACCACTCATGTGGTGGAAAACGCGCTCGGGCAGCTTATCGCCGTGTATGCCGTGTCGTTTGCTCCTGATAAGAACTATGCGCGCGGGATTCACGGCGCCTGGCTGACCGATACGGCTGCCGAGCCTCAAAAGTACGCAGAATTGCATTGGGTTGCGGTTGATCGGCCGGCGCGCAGGCGCGGTGTCGGCTCGTTCATCCTTGACCGCGCTGCGCATATCGCGCGAGACGGGGGGAGGGCAAGCATCCGCGCAGACATCTATCCGGAAAACGAGCCCATGCGCTGGTTGCTAGAAAAACGCGGCTATAAGTTCTGTGGCACGCTGATGGTGAAAGACACGTTTGGGCGGGAAAAGCCGCGTTCGGCGTACGAGTTGGTGTTTCGTGCATAGCAAATCGAAACGGTTTGGTTGCAGTTGCCGGAAATGCCGGCAGGGCCGCAGCGGCCAAGGAGTACCATGGGAAGGCCTTGTTCGGGCATGAGGAGATCGCCGGTTTTCGGCTGAAAGTAGGAGCGGTTATGACAATGCAGTTCCGTCTTGCGACGCGAGACGATCTTGAGGGGATTTGGAACGTTCTCATGGACGGTAAGGCCGTTTTGGGAAAGCTGGGCATCGACCAGTGGCAGGGGTCGTATCCCTCGCGCGACGTCGTGCTTTCCGATATTGATGCAGGGTATTCCTATGTCGTTGAGGAAGATGGCGTCATCATCGCGACGGAGGCCATCACCTTCAACGGCGAAAAGGTGTATGACTGCATCGATGGCGTCTGGCTTACCGATTCCACCAGCGCCGCTCCTCGTTATGCGGTGCTGCATCGCGTGGCGTCGCTGAGCACGCAGTCAGGTCGCGGTTTGGGGCGCATGCTGCTTGCGTCGGGCCTGCAGGTTGCTCGAGAGCGTGGCAGCGAAAGCGTGCGCATTGAAACGCATCCCGCAAACGGTCCTATGCTGAAGCTTATCGAGCGTAGCGGCTTCACGCGTTGCGGCATCATCACCATCGACCATGCGGAAGGCGGCATTCCTGAGCGGGTTGCTTTCGAGGTTGTTTTGTAGCGTTTATGCACGACAATTTGTAATCTTCGCGCGCGTCAGCCGTCGGTTGGAGCCGCAACGAAAGCTTTGCCTATACTGATATCCATGTCTACGAGAACTCGCGAAAAACAAGCGCTCGGCGTATTTGCCGTGCTGATTGTCCTGAGCCTTTTAGGGCTGGGGTGGTACCTTGTTGCGGGCCATTCGTGGAACGTTGCCGCCTCGACCATCGACGAGAAGGTCGGCCAGATGGACGGTTACGTTGCACTGGTGTACTCGGGAACCGTGTTGCCCGAACCCGAAGAGGTGGCAAGCGCTTCTTCGTCGAAAAATGCAGACGGGGAATCGGCTGCGGGGCAGAGCGAAAGCTCCTCATCGCGATCGGTGTTCGATTCGCTGACGTCGAACTCGAAAAAGTCTGCCTCTTCGAGTTCGACGATGGGGGATATGCGCTCGGACGAGGCCTCTGGGTTCACGTCCGACGTGGCCGGCATTGCCGCCCCCGTGGTTTCAGATGACGAGGATTCCGCCGGCCGGTCTGCTTCTGCAGCTGCTGGCGCTTCGACCCCCTCTTCCCTTACCGGCGAGATGGAGTCTTATGCTGACGCTTTTCAAGCCTCTTCTGCTGAAGATGCGGATGCCGATAAACGCGTTGCTGCTTCTTCGGGTGATGGTTCGGCTCCTTCGGCTGAAGGAGACAGCGCCGCAGATGGCGCTAGCGCCGCCGATGACGATTCTGCAGCCGCCGTATCCGGCTCGTTGTCTGATGACGCTTCCTCGGATGTGGCGTCGAGCGGCCGCAAGGCGCTGGTGTCTCCGAAAGCCAATCCCGTGGAACCGGAAAGCGTGCGCGACAGCTACCTGGAAAAGGGCGCGCAGGTGCTTGTGCTCGACACGAAGCACCCTTCGGTCTACGAGGACGGCATGATCGTGAAGCGTGGCTCGAAACGCATCGGGGTGTTCTCTGTGGATGTGCCGCTGTCGGAAGAGGCGGCGCAAGAGCGGCTCGATTACTTTAAAGAAGCTAAAGTCGACGTTGTCGTGTGCATTGCTTCGGTACGCTCATATGTGCGCAATGCCACGGGCATCGATGTGGTGGTGACGCTGCAAGACGACGTGTCCACCATGGGCACCAACGCGAACGGCACGTTCTACGTCAACGCGCCGAGCATCGATTCGGTTGGCGCAGTGCTGCTTTCCCCGAACAACGTTGTTTCCGCAAAGGTTGTGGACAGCCTGTAGGCAATCGTGGTGCCTACAACGGGTTTGGTTCGCATTTGATGCGCGGCCGCCCAATGGGCAGCAAAGACAATCGGTTCTGCCTCGATGGCGCGGCCCGGTTTTTCTCGCGATTGCCAGCAAATCGCTAGCTAAAATACTCCCCGAAGTCCTTTCTCGTGTATCAATGTCGCATTTCTTGATACGGTTTGATACGGAACTGACTGATACGGAATCGCTAATTTGTCCGGGATATTTCTATTATCCCTATTTCAGGTGGATGCAAACATTCGATTTAGGTCATTCTTGTACCCTTATCTGGCGAAATCGGGGAAATATCCCCTTATGACCCTCTGACCCTAAAGGGGTTATTTTGCTCGAATGTTGTTCTAACGCTGCCATTTACCCAATTTGTGTCAAAACCGTATCACTTTTTCCTCTATCATCGTCAATCGGTTACGCGCGTGCACGGCGCGTGGCCGGCGCACTGCGCTCAGCGCACTCCTGCCGCGACCTCCAGTCGGCAAGAGGGCACTGCGCAGTTTCGCAACAGAACAAAGACGAGTGCAAGACGAGTAGGAAAGGAGTGAGGACATGAACCTGTCACGCAGGGGCTTCTTTAAAGCCACTGGTGCCGCGCTGGCTACGACGATGGCGTTCGAGCTTTCCTCGCAGACCCAGGCGTTCGCGTCTGAGTCCAAGGAAGATTGGAAGCTGGTGAACACCGAAGAGTACACGAACATCTGCTGCTACTGCGCAGGTGGTTGCGGTTCTCTGCTTTCGGTGCGCGACGGCGAGCTGATCAACCTGGAAGGCGACCCGGACCATCCCATCAACGAAGGCGGCCTGTGCCCGAAGGGCGCGACGATGTTCCAGCTGCGCAACGTCGTCGATCCCGAAACGAAAGAGGTCATCAAGAACCCGAAGCGCGTCACGCGCCCGCTGGTTCGTCGTCCCGGTGCTTCCGATTGGGAAGACATCACGTGGGAAGATGCCATCGCTGAAATCGCGCGCAAGGTCAAGGACACGCGCGACGCCTCGTTCATCGAGAAGAACGAAAACGGCCTGACGGTGAACCACACGCCGGCCATCGCAAGCCTGGGCGGCTCCCAGGAAAACTCCGAGGAGGAATACCTGATCCTCAAGATGATGCGTTCCTTGGGCGTCATCGCCATCGACAATCAGGCTCGTGTTTGACACGGCCCCACTGTTGCCGGTCTGGCAGCTTCATTCGGTCGTGGCTCCATGACGAGCCATTGGTGCGACTTCCAAAACACCGACGTTATCTTGAACTGCGGTTCGAACTCCGTTGAAAACCATCCCGTCAGCGCGCTGTGGCTTGAGAAGGCCCACGAGCAGGGCGCTAAGTGGATCGTTGTCGACCCGCGTTACACCCGTACCGCCGAGCAGGCGGACATCTGGTGCCCCATCCGTTCCGGCACCGACATCGCGTTCTACGGTGGCATGTACAATTACATCATCGAGAACCTCATCGAGCCTGGCCTGGCGAATTACCTGGCCGACGGCGATATGAGCGAATACAACTTCGAGTACCTGCTCAACTACACCAACGCTTCCTACATCCTTGACCCTGAATACGAATTCGATCCCGCAACGGGTCTGTTCAGCGGTTGGAACGAGAAGACCAAGACGTACAACGTGCACAGCTGGCACTACGAGACCGAGTCCACCGAGGACTGGGACACCAGCGAAACCGGCGCCTACTCTTGGGTCACAAAGCCCGGCACCCCTGAATTCACCACGCCGACGCTGACGAACCCGAAGAAGGACATGACGCTGCAGGACCCCATGTGCGTCTACCAGCAATTCAAGAAGCACTATTCTCGTTACACGCTTGACACCGTTTCCGGTATCTGCGGCATGGACAAGGACGTTCTTGAACTCGTCTACAAAACCTATACCTCTACTGCCAAGCCTGGCAAGGCCGGTACCGTGTTGTACGCCCTGGGCCAGACGCAGCACACCTATGGCGCTCAGAACACCCGCGCCATGTGCATCATGCAGCTGCTGCTTGGAAACATCGGCGTGCCCGGCGGCGGCGTGAATGCGCTGCGCGGTGAGCCGAACGTGCAGGGCGCCACGGACATGGGCATGATGGTGAACGAGCATCCTGCCTATCTGAAGTGGGCAAACACCACCGATCGATCCAGCCTGCGCAAGTGGCTGGAGTCCCAGACGTACTCCGACGGCTACTATACGAACAAGCCGAAGTTCATCGTTTCCTCTCTGAAGGAATGGTTCGGCGAGAACGCTACCGTTGAGAACGACTACGGCTACGACTGGTGGCCGAAGGTTCCGTCCGAGACGGGTGCCGTGGACTACACGCACATCTCCACGTTCGAGCTCATGCAGCAGGGCGTCATCAAGGGCTACTTCAACTGGGGTATGAACCCCTGCCACTCGGCCCCGAACGCCGGCAACGTGCGCCGATCCATGGCCAACCTTGATTGGCTGGTTGTTGCCGATCAGGTCATCACCGAGTCAGCCAGCTTCTGGAAGGCCCCGGACATGAACCCGGCCGACATCGACACCACGGTCTACTACCTGCCGTGCGCGCTGATCTACGAGAAGCCGGGCATCATCCTGAACTCCGGCCGCTGGATCCAGTACCGCTACCAGGCGTGCGAGCCGTGGGACCAGGCGAAGCCGGACTACGAGATGTGCGACCTCATCTGGACCGCCATCTGCGACCTGTACAAGAAGGAAGGCGGCGCGAACCCTGATCCTATCTTGAAGACGAAGTGGGATTACTACGTGGACGGCAAGATTGACCCACGCCCCGTGGCCTGGGCGCTCAACGGCTACCGCGTGGCCGGCACCGATTGCAACTGCGATTCGAAGAACCCGAAGACCGACCTGCTCACCGGCTATGCCGAGCTGGGCGCCGACGGTTCCACCGCATGCGCCATGTGGATTTACTCCGGCATGTGGAACAACAACAAGGCGCCGCTTGACCCGGCCGAGCAGCCGCTGTGCCGCCGCAGCACTGAGGACAAGTCCGGCATCGGCCTGAACTCCGAATGGGCGTTCAGCTGGCCGTCGAACCGCCGCATCCTGTACAACCGCAACAGCTGCGACATGCAGGGCAAGCCGTGGAACGCCGACAAGAAGCTCATGGAGTGGACGGGCGAGAAGTGGGATCTGGTCGACCAGGCCGACTTCGTTGCCGCCAAAGACGGCAAGCCGGTTCCGCCGAACAACAAGACGTTCTTCATGCTGTGGGAGCAGAACGCCCGCCTGGAGAGCTATGGCATGGTCGACGGCCCGCTGCCTGAGCACTTCGAGCCGTTCGAGTCCCCGTGCGACGACAACCCGCTCAACGGCGCGTTCCAGAACCCCTGCGCGTTCGGCGTGAACTACGCATCCACGAAGCAGGGCACGAAGGAGCAGTACCCGATCGTCGGCACCACCTACTCGGTGACCGAGCATTGGCAGACCGGCGGCCAGACACGTTTGTGCCCGTCGCTGGTGGAATCCATGCCTTCGCAGTTCGTCGAGATGAGCGAAGAGCTTGCCGCCGAGAAGGGCATCAAGAACGGCGACGAGGTGCGCGTGTTCAACAACCGCGGTTCTGTTGTGGTTCCGGCCTTGGTCACGAAGCGTTTCGCGCCCATGACCGTCAACGGCAAGATGCAGCATCAGGTGGGCCTCACGCACCACTTCGGCTGGGCCGACCTGTACGGCACCGGTGACGTGGTGAACGATCTGACGCCGAACGTTGGCGACCCGAACTCGTTCACGCCCGAATACAAGGCGTTCCTCGTGGACATCGAGAAGGCATAGGAGGGATAGAACATGTCTGAAAAAGCGATTTACTTCGATTCCTCCAAGTGCACCGCTTGCAAGGGCTGCCAGGTTGCTTGCAAGTGCTGGAACAACCTTCCGAGCCCCTTGGGCACGAACGAGACGAAATGGTCGGGCACGCACCAGAACCCGGCCGACATCAACGGCAACACCCGCTTGATCATCACGTTCAACGAGCTTGCCGGCGACAGCAAGATCAAGCCGGTGAAGTGGGCGTTCGGCCGTCGTGCTTGCCAGCACTGCACCGATGCTCCTTGCGCCACGGTGTGCCCTGGCGGCGCGCTTGTGCGCAACGAGGACACCGGCTTCGTCGAGGTGCACCAGGACAAGTGTGTGGGCTGCCAGTACTGCCACAGCGTGTGCCCGTTCGACGTGCCGCGCTATGAGTCCAACGGCCTGCTTGACAAGACCGTTATCGACAAGTGCACCGGTTGCGCCGACCGCGTGTCCCACGGCATGGCTCCGGCCTGCGTATCCACGTGCCAGCCAAATGCCCTGCAGTTCGGCGACCGCGACGAGATGATTGCCAAGGGCAAGGAAAAGGTCGAATGGCTGCATGAGAACGGCTATCCGGATGCTTGCCTGTTCGGCGAGAACGAGATGGGCGGCTTGCATGTCATCCAGGTGCTGAAGTACGGCATCGAGGCCCATGGCCAGGTTGCCGACCCGCAGGTGCCCGCAACGGCGCAGCTGACCCAGATCATGAAGCCGGTCACCGGCGCCCTGACGGGTCTGACCGTCGTCGGATTGGCTGCCATGTTCGGCCTGGCCGTCGGCTACAAGCGCGATACGCTGGCGTACAACCCCGAGACCGAGGATACGGTGTCGGTTATCACGGGCGACGTCGTGCAGCACGGCGACCCGCAGGACGACAAGTCTGTTGTTGAGCACATCACCGAGAATCTGCCGTTCGGGAAGGGAGGCAAATAATGAGCCATACCGTTACCGTTTCCGCGGAAGCTCGTGCCAAAGACGATGCGTTCCTGAAGGAGCGCAAGGCTTCCGGCAAGCAGAAGTACATCGTCCGCCACTCGAAGCAGGCGCGCGTCACGCACGGCGTCACGGTCATCGCCTGCATCCTGCTGTGCATTTCCGGCCTGTTCGTGTTCGTGCCGCAGCTGGCTCAGGCCGTCGGTGCTGACACGGTGTTCGCCATCCGCATGAGCCATCGCGTGATCGGCTGCATCTTCGTGCTGGTGCCGCTTATCAGCGCCATCCTGGCGCCGAAGGGCGTGGCGCACATCTTCAAGAACCTGTTCGCGAAGTGGAATTCCGACGACAAGAAGTGGATGCTGCTGTTCTTCCCGTACCTGTTCATGGCGAAGTGGATTCACATGCCCGACCAGGACGAGGTGAAGTCCGGCCAGCGATTCGCCGACGGCATGCTGTGGCTTGCCGGCGCGCTTATGGGCGTCACGGGCGTCATCCTGATGCTCGGTTCCACCGTGTTGAACCTGGGCACGGGCTATGGCGTGGTGCTGTTTCTGCACGACCTGGGCTTTTTGCTCATCGCCGTGTTCGGTTTGGCCCACATCTTCCTGGGCGGCGGCATCTTCCAGCCGTACCGTGGTACGTACAAGCTTATGTTCGGCGACGGCCTGGTGTCCGAAGCCGACGCTCTGTACCACTGGGGTCACTGGGCTCGTAAAGAGCTGACCAGCGGCGAGAAGGTTGTTGAGAAGAGCGCGAAATAGGTCTTTTCGCGGCATGAAATAAGGATGGGCGGCCTGAAGCCAGACCGCCCATCTAACCGGTAGCCCGGTGCTTCGCAGACATTCCCGCGCCTGAGCGCTGGAGTGAGCGCCGGGCTACCGGTTATGCATTCTATAGCTTGATGCCAAATGGATGGATGACGATTCGGGTTCTTCCATCCATTTGGCAACATGAGCCGGCCTTACGGCGAACACCTGCGCATTCGGGTTTGTTCGCGGCGGTAAGCTGGCATTGTCAAGCAAGGCGGAAACAACGAGAACGAGGTTGGACGATGAACCTGAAGCTGGCGGATGCGGCTATTGCCGCGTATGAACCGAAGCTGTCCGAGTCGGAAGCCGCGCGTCTGCGCTTCTTCCGCACGCTGTGGGGCGTTCAAGACGAGCTGCAGCACGAGTATCCGAGCGCGGTGACGTATGAGGTTCCGCAGGCAGCGGATTTGAAGGCCTGCTCCGAAACCGAGCAGCCCACCATGCGCGCGTATCCCGTTTCGTTTGATAGCGAAGCGCTGGTGGACGGCGTGGCGCGTATGGCGGCGGCCATGGCGCTGTTCGACGAGTTCGATCAGTCGTCGCGCGATGCGCTTGCGGGCGTGCGCTGGGATCGCATGGTTGCCGCTTCCGACGTGAAGCTTGCCGGCACCGATCCCGCGGCGTATGTTGATGCGTTCTTGGGGTTGCTTGTTGACGACGGTCTGAGCGAGGTTGCCGCTCGCATGGGCGCGGCGGCTGTTTCGCTGGCGTTGCGCGCGTTTTTGGAGCCCATGGCGCAGGCGGTGCAGCAGGCGCGTAGCGAAAACGGCGTCGATAAGCCGTATCCCGTGCATTGCCCGGTATGCGGTTGCGAGGCTTCGGTGGCGCACGTGGGCACCGTCGGCACGAAAACGAAGGGCCGTGGACGTGCGCTGTGGTGCGCGCAGTGCGGCTGCGTGTGGGATTTCGAGCGCGTGCGTTGCGCTCGTTGCGGCACGCAGAACCAGGGCCATTTGCACTTCTATAACGTGGAGGGCGACGACGACCATCGCATTGCCACGTGCGACGAGTGCGGCGGCTACGTGCGCACGGTGTACGAGGAGGACACGCCTCAGGCGGCGCTGTACCCGTTCAGCTTCGAGGTTGAGGACGTTATCATGGCCAAGCTTGACCTGATTGCGTACCGTCAACTTGTTGCGCAGGAGCAGCAGGAAGGCTAGGCACGCGCTAGACGTGCGTGAAAACGGCTCGCTTTCACGGTTTACGAAATTGTTTGATAGAAGGCCCCATCGAGTTTACTCAGTGGGGCCTTTTTGCTTGCATGACAAGTTACGCAGTGATGAACTGGGAAAACTAGATTTGTACGCACTTTGCATGACAAGCATTTTTTTGCCAATACGTACAAAGTCACGGATCTGCATGATAGACGCTGCGGTGCGTGGAAGGCATGATTCGATGCGTTGAAACGAGCCGGCGAAAAGGTCGCCGGCCATAACGGCAAGCGATACTGCTCGAACGCGGTTCGCGCCGCGTACGAGCGATTCAAAGGAGAATCACATGAAGTTTTTGGGCATGGGCGTTCCCGAGCTGCTTATCATCCTGGTCGTTGTTCTTCTGATCTTTGGTCCCAAGAACCTTCCCAAGCTCGGCAGCGCTATCGGCAAGTCCGTGAAGAGCCTGCGCGACGGCATGTCCTCCGACGAAGGCAAGCCCGAGGTCGAGCTTGACGAGGACGAGGAAGTGGAAGTGCCGCAGCCGAAGAAAAAGCAGGCCGTGAAGGCCGCGAAGAAGGCTCCGGCCGAGGATTCCGCCGAGTAACCTTAACAAGGTATTCCCTGCGCTTTCAGACGAGGCGCAGCGCAACAGCAAACAGTCAAACGCCTGCGCATTTCGCGTGGGCGTTTGACGTTTCTGGGCTGATGTTCGGGCCCGGGCGGCGGTTGCGGGCGCCCGGGCTGTTACACTGGGGGCATGTCGAAACTTGCTATCTCTCATACCGCCCCGCCAGCGTCTTCTGCTGTTCGCTTGAAGCTGCGCACGCTGCTTGGATATGCCTGCAACCAGGCGTTCATGTTCTCCCTTTTCTACATGGGGTGGAACAGCGCGCAGCGCGTTGGCGGCGTAACATTCGAGCGCGTGGACCTGCTGGTGACGCTGCTTTTGTGCGCGGGCTCGCTGACCGTCATGCGCATGCTGACGCGCCGCGTTCGCGACGTGCTTTTGTCGCGCAACTTCCTTTGGTGCTATGCCGTGCTGCTGGCAATCGGCTCGTCCGTTTCGCTCCCCGCTGAATACGGCATCGTTTCCTTTTTGCTTGAGGGCTTGCTGGTGGGCATGCCGTTTGCCTGCATGCTCGCGGCGTGGGGACGCGCCTTGGCCGCTCGGCCGCATGGCGAAACCGCGCGCGGCGTGCTGCTTGCCACGGCCGTTGCCGCGGTGTTCGCGTTTTTGCTGCTGCTGGTCTGCTCGGTGCATCCGTGGGCTTTAGCCGTTGCCAACCTGCTTCCGTTCGCCAGCGCCTGGGCGCTTGCCGGCGCGGCGCCTTTTTCAGGGGATGCTGCGGCATCGCAAGGCTCAGACGCCGCTGCGAATGACGCGCAAATCCAGGCGGGCGCGGGCTTCTCGTTTGGGCAGCTGCTGGCAACGAAGCAGCAGCGTGCCGAAACCGCCCGCATTTCGCGCAAGGTCATTGCCGGCGCGGCTCTGTTCGGTTTGTCGGGCGGCCTGATGGAGACGTACGCCTCTGACCCCGGCATGATTGCCACGCCCACGTTCGCCGCTACGTTGCTGCTGCTGGCGCTGTTCTGCGCCGGGTCACTGCAGGTGGTGGGGACCCCGGGCAGGCACGGGCAGTCGCAAAGCGAGGTCAGCTCGCTTTTGGTGGGCGTGTACCGCATCGCGCTGCTGGTGATGTTGGCGGGCTATCTGTTCATGCCCGTGCTCGAGCCGTTCGGCGTGCCGGGCGACTCCATCGTGCTGGCGGGCTATCTGGGGCTTACGGCCGTGCTTGTGTCGCTGTTCATCTTGACGGCGAAGCTGACGGGCATGGACGGCGCCCTGTCGTTTTCGCGCGGTTTCGCGGCGCTGTACTTCGGCGAAGCATTCGGCCTGGCGTTGGGAAACGCGCTGGAGATTGTTTCCCCGTCGGGCAACATGCCGTTCGCCGTTGCCTCGTGCGCGGGGCTTGCTACGCTGTATGCGTACGTGTTCCTGTTCACGGAAAGCGACTTCATCGCGCTGTCGTGCATCGCGAAGCAAGCCGACCGCTTTGAGGACGCGTGCCGAGCCATCATCGAGCGGTACAAGCTGTCGAAGCGCGAGTCGGAGATTCTGCCGCTGGCGTTGCGCGGCCGCACGGGCGAGCGCATTGCGTCCGAGCTGTTCATCGCGAAGAGCACGGTGGACACGCACCTGCGCCGCATCTATGGGAAATGCGGCGTGCACAGCCGTCAGGAGCTTATCGATTTAAGTGAGCGGCAAACGAAAGATTTCATTTCGGGTAAGGAGTCGTCGTGACGAAGATTGACGCTACGTTGACAGAAGTGCTGCGCGGTATTGTCGGCCCTGAGGCCGTTCGCACCGGCGCACCTATGAGTGAGTTGACCACGTTTCGCATCGGCGGTCCGGCTGCCGTGGTCGTCGAGCCTGCAACGGCCGATGAAGCGGCGCAGGTGCTGGGCGCGTGCCATGCGGCTGGCGCCGAGGTTCGCGTGCTGGGCTTGGGAAGCGACTTGCTGGTGTCCGATGCTGGTGTGGACGCTGTGGTCGTGCGGCTTGCGCAACGCTTCTCGGGCATCAAGGTGCAAGGCACGAAGCTGTTCGTGGATGCGGGCGCTTCGAACGAGCAGGTGGCACAGGCTGCTCTGGCGGCCGGGCTTGCCGGCTACGAGTTCGCCAGCGGCATTCCGGGCACCATCGGCGGCGCGGCCATTATGAACGCGGGCGCTTACGGCGGCGAGTTTCGCGACGTGTGCTGCGGCTTGACGTGCGCCACGCCGGACGGCCGCATCGTTGAGGTGACTGCCTGGCAGGCGTGCTGGGGCTATCGCCATTCCATGATGGGGGATGAGGGCTGGACCGTGTTGGGCGCCGTGCTGCAGCTGCGCCCCGATAACGCCGCGTCCATCCGCACGCGCATGGACGACCTTTCGGCGCGCCGAGCGGAAAAACAGCCGCTTGATATGCCCAGCGCCGGCTCCACGTTCAAACGCCCGGCGGGGTATTTCGCGGGCAAGCTGATCCAGGATGCCGGGCTGCGCGGGTTTCGCGTCGGCGGCGCGCAGGTGTCGCAGAAGCACACGGGCTTCGTGGTGAACGCGGGCGGCGCCACCGCCGCTGATGTGCGCGAGCTTATCGCGCGGGTGCAGCAGCGCGTGTTCGAAAACGAAGGCGTGCGCCTTGAGCCCGAGGTGCGCATGTGGGGTTTTGCCGACAGGCAGTAAACGGTGCTGCGGCGTTGAGGCGGTTGTTCTACCAGGTGAAAGGTTGCAAGTAAGTCGATGTTCAAGATTAACCATGCCATTTTGCACGTGTTCGATTTCGTGTCGTGCGTAAACGTGTTCTCCGAAGATGAGCTTGACCTGACGAACAAGAACGTGAAGTCGTACGTGATGCGCATCGCACGTCATGCGCTTGGCGGCATGGACAACCGACGCGGCGAGTTTTTCGCCGATAGCGGGTTCGCTGCCGAGTTGACGGCGTATTTCAAGGGCGAGCGCACTTTCGTGGACCTGTCGGTGCAGGTGGCCCAGTTCATGTCCGATGAGCTGGGGCGTATGGAGAATCCCGCCTCGTGCGACTTGCTGGTGGTTGACTTCGAAGACCAGGAAAAGCCGCCGGCCATGCCTCCCATTCCCGATGATGCCACCGAAGAGGAGATTGCTGCCGCTACCGCCGCCGCGGAGGCTGCGGCGTACAATGCGCGCAGCGAGCACTACTTCGGGTTGCTGCTGCTTGAAAGCAAGCCCGCGTTCATGCACGAGGTGGGACATGGCGAAGACGGTGTCACGCGCAACAACATCGAGCGTCACCACGCCATTTTGCCGAACCCTTCGCAGAAGATCGCCTCGTTTGCCCTGGTGAACGCACGTACCATGGCCGTGCAGTTCGTGGATAAGCCGCGCGAGATTGCAGGCGAGGAACGCTGGCTAATTCCCGATGGGCTGCTTCAGTGCTCGAACGAGGCGTCCAGCAAAGAGCTGTTCGACACCACCATGGGGCTTGTGGAAGAGGTCGCGGAGGAGTTCGGTGTGAACTCGGCCGTGGCCATGGGCCGTGCAAAGGCGTACCTGGCCGAAAACGCCGACGACTCCGACGAGGTGCCGTTCGACGAGTTCGTGGACGAAGTGTTCGATGACGAAGGACCGCGCCGTCGTTTCGAGCAGGCTGCAGCCGACGAGCAGCTGGGGGAGCGCGTCTACATGGAGCGCGACGTGGCCAAACGCGTCAGCCGCAACCACAAGATCGTTACCGACACGGGCATCGTGTTGACGTTCCCGGCCGAATACAGCCACAACACCGAGCTCATCGAGTTCAAAAGCACGCCGAACGGGCTGATTCAGATCGAGCTGAAGAATATCGGCAGCATCGAGAATCGATAGCGTTTGCCGAACGCGAGCGCGCGGGAGAAGTTGGTGTCGCGCTTCGCGCTCTTTTATCTGGGCCGAGCTTTCGCTCGGCCCTACGTTTTGGGTGCATCTCCGCTGGTGAAGCTGCTTTGGGCTTTCTTGCCTTACTCTAGATAGGCGCCGGTTTGGCGGTCCCAGAGGTGGGCGTACTCGCCGCCGGCTTTGATGAGTTCGGCGTGCGGGCCGTCTTCGACCACTTTGCCGTGGTCGAGCACCACGATGCGGTCGAGGCTGGCAACCGTGGACAGACGATGCGCCACCACGATGCACGTGCGCCCGCGCATAAGCGTTTTCAGCGCATCTTGCACCAGCGCTTCGCTTTCGGAGTCAAGCGCGCTGGTGGCCTCGTCAAGCACCAGCACGGGGCAGTCTGCCAGCAGCGCGCGGGCGATGGCCACACGCTGACGCTGCCCGCCGGAAAGCTTCACGCCGCGCTCGCCCGTGATGGTTTCGAACCCTTGCGGCAGGTTCTCGATGAACTCCAGCGCATTGGCTAGGCGCGCCGCCTCGCGAATCTGCTCCATGGCGGCGTCGGGGCGGCCGTACGAAATATTCTCGGCGATGGTGCGGTGGAACAGCAGCGCCTCTTGAGGCACGTAGGCGATGGAGCGGCGCAGGCTTTGCTGCGTGCAATCGGCCACGTTTTGGCCATCGATCAAGATGCGGCCGTCCTGGATGTCGGACAGGCGCAGCAACAGCTTCGTGAGCGTTGTTTTCCCCGCTCCGCTCAAGCCGACCAAACCAACGCGTTGACCTGCGGGAATATGCAGGTTGAAATCCTCGAAAACTGGAGTTTTCACGTTGCCATCGGTGTAATAGAAGCCGATGTTCTGAAAATCGATGGTGCCTTCGCGCACCACCATGGCGGGCGCGCCGGGCTTGTCGGCTACCAGGCGCGGCTCGTCGAGCGTTGCCGTCATGCCGGACGCGTCGCCGAACGCGCGGTTGAAGCGCTGCAGGCCGTTGTTGATGAAGTTGAACTGGTTCGTCACGGTGTACGTGTACGTGAACATCATCACGAGCGTACCGGGCGTGATGCCGAACCACGCGTTGCCGCCGGCAATGAACACGGCAACCACGCTCATGATGACCACGGTGATGGCCGCCGTGATGATGCCGCGCGTAAGGCTTGCCCACATGCGCTTGCTGTCGCGTTCCACCACGTTGCGGTTGGCCTGGTCGAACAGCGCGCGCTCGTAGTCCTCTCGCCCTGATGTTTTCACCGCCAAGATGTTCGCCACCGAATCGGACAGCTCGCCGGATAGCTGATTTTGCGCGCTGGCCGCTTTCTCGTTCAGCGATAGGATTCGCTTGTACATGTAGTACGACACGCACGCATAGATGGCCAGCAGCACCATAAGGATGACTACGTACAGCGGCACGCGCGGCGCCAGGATGGCGCACGTGAAGATGACGGAGCACACCACGGGCAAAAATGGGAACGTGATGGTTTCAAGCAGCTGCTGGTAGGCGCTCATGAACTTGCTGGTTTGGCTGACCAGCGTGCCGCCGAAGCGGTTGGAGTGGAAGCTCATGGACTGGTTGCACAGCGCGTCGAAGCTCATGGTGGCCAAGTCGTACGCCGCGGCGATTTCCAGCTTGTACATGGTGTAGTCCTGCAGCTTGCTGGCTGCCTGGCCCACCAAGTTGATAGCGATAAGCGCCGCGATATAAGGGCCGTACATGGAAAACACCTGGTCAGAGGTGATGCTTCCCTCGCTTACGCGATCAACCACCAAGCTCATCACATAGGGGTTGCCATACGAAAGCAGTGCCACGAACAGAAACGTGGACGCCATCAAGGCCACGAACAACCCCAGATGCTTGCGCGTGACCTGCCAATAGTAGTGCAGCGTGCGGCGCGCGGTCGAAGGTGCGGTGCGGGACATGGCTCTCCTAGTTCGGGAAATCAAGCAGCGGCGTGAAGCTGCCGTTTGCCAGCAGCGTGATGGTGCGCGTTGCGCGGCTGATGGTGGTGTACAGGCGGTTTTGCGCCACGCGGTCGTCGGCGGGGAACAGCCCCGGCCCGGCGTCGGGCACGATGACGTGGTCGAATTCCAGGCCCTTCGCCAGCGGCAACGTTAGCGCCAGCACACCAGATGCCGGCAGACGCTGGCCTTCGTCGATGATACGCGGCATGTCGTCGCCCAGCAGGCGTGCCAGCTTCTTCAGCTCGTGCTTCCAAGGAACGACCACGGCCGTTAGCCCGTCGTTTTCGCGCGCGTTTACGATGGCGGCGCGCAGTTCGCGCTCGTAATCATCCTGCGTGGGGCAGGCGATAAGCGCCGGCGGGGTGTCGGCGCGCTGCACGGCCGAGATGCTCATGCGCTCGTTTTCGGGCAGAAGGCCGGCGAACAGCGCGGTGATCTCGGGGGTGGAGCGGTAGCTGGTCAGCAGCTGGCACTCCTCGATGGAACCGCGCAGGCGGCGGAACACGGCGCGAATCTGCTCGTAGCTGGCTGTTTCGGGGCGGATGGCCTGGTGCGGGTCGCCCAGCAGCATGAAGTGAGCCCGGCGGAAGAAGCGGGCCATGACGGCAAGCTGGTCGGGCGTGTAATCCTGCACCTCGTCGATCATGACGTAGCGTGCATCGGGATTGCCCATGCCCGTGACGGCCATGTTCAGGTACAGCCATGCGCTTGCCGGCAGGTTCTCCACGCCCAGAAGGCGCATGCCGATGCGGTCGAGGCGCAGCCACTCGTCGCGTTCGATGGCCAGCACGGCGCCGGAGAAGCGTTCCTGCAGGTACGTAAGCGCGCAATCGCGGGCCTCTTGCTCGGTTTGCGGGTCGAACGGGGCGTTGAACAGGCGTACCTGTTCGTCAAGCGACAGGCACAACAGCTCGTCCTGCACCGCTTCGGTGGCGGCCATCTGCTTCAGGCGCGCGTCCAGGCGGCGGAACAGCTCTTCGCGCACCAGCGTCACCAGGTGCGGGCCGGCCGGCACGTTGGGGTATTTCTGCATCAGCTGCATGATGGCCGCACCTGCCACCAGGCGCGTTCCGTAGAACGTGATGTCGCGGAAATCGTTCGGCTCGAACGTCAGGTGCTCCACGGCGTCGTCGATGCGCCACAAAAGCTCCAGCGGACACGCTTCGGCCTTCGGGTTGCGCGCGGCGGGCAGCAGACGCGCGGCGAACTCGCGGTACGTGATGGTTTCGGGGTTGCGCTCTCCCAGGTCGGGCAGCACGTTCTCGATGTATTTGGCGAACACGGGGTTTGGGCTGATCAGGAACACCTGGCGCGGGTCCAGATCGCCGCGGTTGCGGTAGAACAGGTAGGCGATGCGCTGCAGCAGCACACTGGTCTTGCCGCTGCCGGCGATGCCCGCTACCAGAAGCGCCGGCACGTCCTTGTGGCGGATGATGAGGTTCTGCTCTTTTTGGATGGTGGCCGTGATGGCCTTCATGTGCTCGGAGCGCTGCGCCGAAAGCGACTGCAGAAGCAGCGAGTCCTCGATGGCCACGTCGGAGTCGAAGTAGGCGTGCAGCTGGTCGCGCTCCAGGTCGAACTGGCGGCGCGTCAGCAGGTTCACGTTGATGGTGCGGCCGTTGGCCACATACGACGTGGCGCCGTTTTCCTGGTTGTAGTACACCTCGGCCACGGGGCTGCGCCAGTCAACCACCATGCGGCGGTAATTGTCGTCGGCAACGCCGGCAAGCCCGATGTAGATGTCCTTCGCCGGCGCGCCCGGGCGCATCTCCAGGCTGATCTTCGCGAAATAGGGCTGCTCCAGCAGCTTGGCTGCCGCAGCCAAGCGCTCGCTGTCGGCGTCCTGCTCCAGGTTGTAATCGCGGATGAGGTTGTTCAGCACGGCGTAGTCGACGTAGGTTTCCTGCGCCTCGCCGTCGCTGGCGAAGTTGTGCTTCACCTCTTCTTGCATGTCGTCTTTATCCTGCGCGGCTTGCCAGCGCCGGCGTTCCATTTTCTCGGCCAGCGTTTTCGCCATGGCCTCCAGTTTGGCGTACGTGTCGGACAAGTGCGCCTGCTCCTGTTGGAAAACGGGGTCGTTGGCCGCTTCAACTGCGGTTTCGTTCGTTTGTGTTTGCGTGTTGTCGGCCATGCGCCATCCCTTCGCTTGAAATTTCGGCATTCTATTCTAGCGAAGATGAGAAAAGCCCGTCCCGTGCGGGACAGGCTTTCCATAAGTTGGCTGTCTACTTCTTCAGCGAGTTTACGTTCATGCAGCGCATAGCGTTGAGGATGGCTAGGATGGCCACGCCCACGTCGGCGAACACTGCAAGCCACATGTTCGCGATACCTACGGCCGCCAGCACCAGCACTACGAACTTAACGCCCAGCGCGAACACGATGTTCTGCCACACGATGCGCATGGTGCGCCGTGCCAGGCGGATGGCGCGCGAGATGTTCGACGGCTTGTCGTCCATGAGCACCACGTCGGCGGCTTCGATGGCCGCGTCCGACCCCATGGCGCCCATGGCAATGCCCACGTCAGCGCGCGTGAGCACGGGCGCGTCGTTGATGCCGTCGCCCACGAATGCCAGATTCGCGCCGTCGGTTTGCGCGGCCAGCAGACGCTCGACCTGCTCGACCTTGTCGGCGGGCAGCAGCTGCGCGTGGAACTCGTCGATGCCCAGCTCTTCGGCAACGGCTTGCGCCACTTCAGCGCGGTCGCCCGTGAGCATGACCGTTTTGCGCACGCCTGCCGCATGCAGCCGCTCGATGGTTTCGGCGGCGTCGGGCTTCACCACGTCGGCGATGACGATGTGGCCGACGTAGGTGCCGTCGATGGCCACATGCAGAATGGTGCCCACCAGCTCGCAATCCGTAAAGCTTGCACCGTGGGCCGCCATAAGCTTGTCGTTGCCCACGAGCACCTCGTGCTCGTCGATGATGGCGGCAACGCCGCGGCCGGCTTCTTCGCGCACCTCCGAGATGCGCGCTTGGTCGATCTGCCCGCTGTATGCCTGCTTCACCGACACGGCGATGGGATGGTCGGAGTACGACTCGGCGTGCGCAGCGAACGCGAGCAGCTCGTCGGGGTCCACGTCGTTTTCCGCGTGAACCGCCACCACGTTAAACGAGCCGTTCGTGAGCGTGCCCGTCTTGTCAAACACGACGGTGTCAACTTTCGCCAACGCTTCCAGGTAGTTCGACCCCTTCACCAGCACGCCCAGCTTGCTGGCACCGCCGATGCCGCCGAAGAAGCTCAGCGGCACGCTGATGACCAGGGCGCACGGGCAGCTGACTACCAAAAACGTCAGGCCGCGGAAAATCCAGTCGCTCCAAGCGCCCATGCCCACAAGCGGCGGCACCACGGCGATGAGCGCGGCCAAGCCCGTGACGGTGGGGGTGTAGTAGCGCGCGAAGCGCGTGATGAAGTTCTCGGTTTTCGCTTTCTTCTCGGCGGCGTTTTCCACCAGCTCGAGGATGCGGCTGACGGTGGATTCGCCGAACGGCTTCGTGGTGCGCACGCGCAGCACGCCCGTCATGTTCACGCAACCCGAGATAACCTCGGCGCCCGCCTCCACGTGGCGCGGCACCGATTCGCCCGTCAGCGCGGCG
The DNA here is from genome assembly GCF_977052095.1 of Senegalimassilia sp. Classification (NCBI taxonomy): domain Bacteria; kingdom Bacillati; phylum Actinomycetota; class Coriobacteriia; order Coriobacteriales; family Coriobacteriaceae; genus Senegalimassilia; species Senegalimassilia sp. Next base: position 50,230 of record NZ_CDRSTZ010000008.1, on the reverse strand, counting down.
GTGTCAAGCTGGCTTTCGCCTTCCTCGATGATGCCGTCGATGGGTACGCGCTCGCCGGGCTTCACCACGATGACGCTGCCCACGGCAACATCGTTGGGGTCGACCTCGCACAGTTCGCCGTCGCGCTCTACGTTCGCGCAATCGGGGGCAATGTCCATCATTGCGGCGATGTCCTTGCGCGATTTGCCGACGGCGTAGCTTTGGAACAGCTCGCCTACCTGGTAAAACAGCATGACGGCGCAGCCTTCGGCCATAGAGGGTTCCGCGTCGGGGAACGCGATCATGGCGAACGCGCCGATGGTGGCCACAGCCATGAGGAGGTTCTCGTCGAACACCTCGCCGGTTTTGATGTTCGTTGCCGCGCGCAGCAGCACGTCGTGGCCGGCGATAAGGTAGGGCACCAGGTACAGCACGAACAGCAGGTAGACGCTGTTCGCGCGTCCTAGCCACGCTTCAAGCGGCAGCAGGTGCTCGACGGCGAAGATGATGGCGAACAACACGAGCGCTACGATGATGCGCTTGCGCCATCTGCGTTGCTTTTTGTTCATGGTTCGGGTATCTTTCTGAAGCGGTTTCACTTATGGAGCGGTTCCGTGGCAGCGGGCCGCTTCTTTTGTTTTAGCGGACGATGTCGCAGTCCGGCTCGTACTTGTGCGCGGCTTTCTGCGCTTCGTCGAGGATCTGCTCGAAGCGCGCGTCATCGGCGTCGATCATGAGCTTCTGCGTCATGAACGTCACCTTCGCATCGTTCACGCCGTCGATCTTCTTGATTTCCGCCTCGATTTTCGCGCCGCAGTTGGCGCAGTCCAGCTCGTCGAGTTTGAACGTCTTGCGCATGGTGGTTCCTTTCTTTGCTTACGGTTAGGTGGAATGGTTGCGGGCGATGCGCCCGGCTATTCGCAGATATGGGTCATGCCTTGGGCCAGCATGGTGTACACGTGGTCGTCGGACAGGGAGTAGATGATGGACTTGCCGTCGCGCTGGAATTTCACCAGGTGCGCCTGCTTGAGTTGGCGCAACTGGTGCGACACGGCTGACTGCGTGGCGCCGATGGCCTCGGCCAGCTCGCCGACGGGCATCTCGTGGTTCATGAGCGCGAACAGGATTTTGATGCGCGTGGTGTCGGCGAACACTTTGAACAGGTCGGCCAAGTCGTAGAGCAGCTCTTCGTCCGGCATGGTGTCGAACAGCTGTTGCGATGCCTCGCGGTTGCAGCCGCAGGGGCACGCGTCTTCCGGTTGCGGCGCTTGAGCTGCTGACGTTTGGTCGATGGTGGCTCTTTCCGTCATATTTGCTCCTGGTTCTTCATGGCTAAACATATGAGCAACTGTTCATAAGTATAGAAACGGTATGCATGCTGTCAAGGGGGTTGAGTATGTTCGTGGAACAAATTTGACTTTTGCGGTTTCGGCGCGGCGTATGTGGAAGAGGCGCGGGGCATGTGTCGGTATGGGGTGCGGCGCATGCGCATGCCTATTGCTTGGAAGGTTCGGCCGGTGACAGGGCTGCGGCATTCGGGCTTTTGCGATACTTGGCGCCGTTTCGTAGCTTTCGACGTTCGTTTGGCTGGCGAATGTGGCGATTCTGAGCAGCTTCAATTTTGTGGGAATTGGAACATTTCGTGAGTCGCTCGTTTGATAGGGTTACGTCAATGATTGAACAGCGTTCGGCATGGCGCACGAGAGGTACCGGCCGGGCGCGCAAAGACAGCGGGGGTTACCATGATTCGACGTGTTATCCATATCGACGAAGCCGCGTGCAACGGTTGCGGCATCTGCGTGAAGGCGTGCCACGAGGGCGCTATCGGCCTGGTGGACGGCAAGGCGCGCCTTATGCGCGATGATTACTGCGATGGCCTGGGCGATTGCCTGCCTGCGTGCCCCACGGGCGCCATCACGTTTGTGGAGCGCGAAGCAGCGGCTTACGATGAGGCCGCCGTGCTGGCGAACAAGGCGAAAGCTGCGGCGCCGGCTCCTGCGGCCGGCGGTTGCCCGGGTTCGCGCATGCAGGTGCTGCGTCCTGCTGGTCAGCCGTCCGGATGCCCCGGCACGCGCGCGCAATCGATTGAGCATGATGTGTCTGCGGCAACTGACGGTCCCGCGCGCCCGTCCGAAATCTCGTCGTGGCCGCTGGAGATCAAGCTGGTGCCCGTGCGCGCGCCGTATTTCAACGGCGCCGACCTGCTCATCGCCGCCGATTGCACGGCGTTCGCATACGGCGATTTCCATCGCGATTTCATGCGCGGGCGCACGTGCGTCATCGGGTGCCCGAAGCTTGACGGCGTCGACTATTCCGAGAAGCTGCAGGCCATCATCGAGTCGAACGACATCCGCTCTATCACCGTGTGCCGCATGGAGGTGCCGTGCTGCGGCGGCCTTGAGATGGCGGCGCGCAACGCGCTGGCGCGCAGCGGCAAGGGTATCCCGCTGTCGGTGACCACGTTCAGCGTGCGCGGCGACATCCTGTAGTGCTCGCATGGAAGCGAAGCGGCCGCGTTTCGGGTGCTGCGCTTTAGCGCGCCCACTTGCGGCTTGCGCCCTTGGGCAACCCTGCTCTCAAAGGCTGGCGAACGGTGTTCGCCAGCCTTTTTAGCTTTTCGCGATTGCTCTCGAGCGACAAAGGGATTTCTTCCCCCGTAAACCTTCTCACAACCGTTACCCACAGATAACAAGTGCTTGACAGTACCCCATGGGGGTATATACTAACTACCGTTCAAATGATGCCCCGTGGGGGTATATCGAAAGAAGGTGAGCTCATGGGCGAATCGGCGAAAGCGGCATCGGCACCGCAGAAATCCTGCTGCTGCCATCATAAGGCAACGCCGCGCAGCCAGCAGATGCAAGACGACCTGCAAAAGCGCTTAAACCGCGTAATCGGCCAGCTCAACGGCGTGAAATCCATGATCGACGACAACCGCTACTGCGGGGACGTGCTCATGCAGCTTTCTGCTGCCGAAAGCGCTGTGCACAGCATCTCGGCCATCTTGCTGCAAAACCATCTGGAAACGTGCGTCGTCGAGCAGATCGAGCAGGGCAACACCGAAATCATCGACGAGGCCATGCAGCTCATCAAGAAATTCGCTCGCTAGGGCAAAAGGAAGGGTGCGATGAAACGTACGTTTGACGTGACGGGCATGACGTGTGCCGCCTGCTCGTCGCGCGTGGAGAAGGCCACGGCCGGCGTCGCGGGCGTCGATGGCGTGGCCGTGAACCTGCTGAAAAACAGCATGGAAGTGGACTACGACGGCAGCGATGCCGTGGCGGCGGCCATTTCGGCAGCCGTGGAAAAAGCCGGCTACGGCGCGTTCTTGCGGCCCGAGCCTGGCCAAGCTGGTGCGGCGGCGCCCGCCGCGCGGCCTGTCAACGATGCGGCTGCCGAGGCAAAGCGCGTGAAGGTGCGCCTCATCGTAAGCTTCTGCTTCACCATCCCGCTGTTCTATCTGTCCATGGGGCACATGATGGGCTGGCCACTGCCCGACATCTTCTTGGGCCGCGAGAACATGCTCACGTTCGCGTTCACGCAGTTCTTATTGCTGCTGCCCGTCATCTTCGTGAACTTCAAATTCTTCCGCGTGGGCTTCAAAACGCTGGCGCACGGCGCGCCGAACATGGACTCGCTCATCGCGCTGGGCTCGGCGGCCTCAACCATCTACGGCATCGCTGCCATCTACCGCATCGGCTGGGGCATGGGGCACGGCGACATCGATTTCGCGCATGCGGCGGCCATGGACCTGTATTTCGAGTCGGCGGCCATGATCTTGACGCTCATCACGCTGGGCAAATACTTCGAGGCGCGCGCGAAGGGCAAAACCACCGACGCCATCACGAAGCTGATGGACCTGACGCCGAAAGAGGCCACGCGCCGCGGGCCGGACGGTTCCGAGCAGCTCGTGCCCGTTGAACAGGTGCGCGTGGGCGACGTGCTGGTGGTGAAGGCGGGCGAAGGCGTGCCCGTCGACGGCGTGGTGCTTGAAGGCGAAGGCGTGGTGGACGAGTCGGTCATCACGGGTGAAAGCGTGCCGGTGGGCAAGCGCCCCGGTGATGCGGTCACGGGTGCCACGGTGAACACCACCGGGTGGTTCGCCATGCGCGCCGACCGCGTGGGCGCCGACACCACGCTTGCGGGCATCATCCGCCTTGTCGACGAGGCCACGTCCACGAAGGCGCCCATCGAGAAGATCGCCGACAAGATCGCCGGCGTGTTCGTGCCGGTGGTCATCTGCATCGCCGTGGCTGCGTTCGTCTTGTGGATGGCGCTGTCCGGCGACGTGTCCACGGCGCTGACGCATGCCATTTCCGTGCTGGTCATCAGCTGTCCGTGCTCGCTGGGCCTGGCCACGCCTACGGCCATCATGGTGGGCACGGGCCGCGGCGCCACCAGCGGCATCCTTATCAAGTCGGCCGAGGCGCTTGAGGTGTCGCACGACGTGAAAACGGTGGTGTTCGACAAGACGGGCACCCTGACCACGGGCAAGCCTGCGGTCACCGACGTGGTGTGTGCAGCTGGCGTCGACGCGTTTGCGCTGGCCAGCCTTGCGCGCTCTGTCGAGCAGCGCAGCGAGCATCCGCTGGCGCAAGCTGTTGTGGCGTGGGCCGATAGCGCCGGTGCACAGCTTCAACCGGTCGACGCCTTCGAGCAGGTGCCGGGCGGCGGCGTGCGCGCCACTGTGGGCGGTACCGTTGCGTTTGCAGGAAACGCCCAGCTCATGGGACAGCACGGCATCGATGTTTCCGCGTTCGAATCGCGTGCACACCAGCTTGCCGATGAAGGGAAAACGCCGCTGTACTTCGCGTCTGCCGGCCGTGCGCTGGGCATGATAGCCGTTGCCGACACCGTGAAGCCGACGAGCGCCGCCGCTATCGCGGAGCTTTCGGCCATGGGCATCCGCACCGTCATGCTCACCGGCGACAACGAGCGCACGGCCCGCGCCATCGGGGCCAGCGTCGGCGTCGACGAGGTCATCGCCGGCGTGCTGCCCGAAGGCAAGGAGCGCGAGATTCGACGCCTGTCCGCGCAGGGCCGCGTTGCCATGGTGGGCGACGGCATCAACGACGCGCCGGCGCTTGCCCGCGCCGACGTGGGCATCGCCATCGGCGCCGGCACCGATATCGCCATCGACAGCGCCGACGTGGTGCTTATGAGCTCGGACGTGCTTGACGTGCCGGCCGCCATTCAGCTGTCGCGCTCCACGCTGCGCAACATCAAGCAGAACCTGTTCTGGGCGCTTATCTACAACACGGTGTGCATTCCCGTTGCGGCCGGCCTGTTCAGCTTCGCCGGCTTCACGCTGAACCCCATGATCGCCGCGGCGGCCATGAGCTGCTCAAGCGTGTGCGTGGTGTCTAACGCCCTGCGTCTACGCGGCTGGAAGCCCGCGTTTACCACGCAGGCGGCGCAGCAAGTGCTGGCCAAGCGCAAAGAGGCGCAGCAAAACGAAGCAGTTGCGGACGCAAGCGCGCCCGAGCTTGATACGGTTGGAACCGATGCGGGGGAACCCGCGGAACAGGAGATCTTCATGGAGAAGAAGCTTACCGTCGAAGGCATGATGTGCCAGCACTGCGTTGCACACGTGAAGAAGGCGCTTGAGAGCGTCGAGGGCGTATCCGAGGCCGTGGTGGACCTCGACGCCGGCACGGCCGTCGCCAAGCTGACGGCCGACGTTGCCGATGACGTGCTGACCGCGGCCGTGGTGGACGCCGGTTACGAGGTCAAGGGCATCGAATAGTGTTTGCGCCACGAAGAGAAAAAGCGCCCCTAGTCAGCAGTTTTGCTGGCCAGGGGCGCTTTTGCGTGGTGGTGGTGGCTGTTGTTGAAGACCGCCTTGCTTGTGCCAGACTACCTCATGACAATCTCGCGTAGCACGGCTACGAATCGCTCGTTCTCGGGGCGGGTGCGTACAGATACGCAGAAGTGCGTGCCCGGTTCTACGCCTGGCGTGCGATCGAGCGTGCGCACCAGAAAACCGCGCGCTTGCAGCTGCCGCACCAGGTCGGGCGCATCGGCTGCTCCAAGACGCATGGTGGCGCCGGGCCGGTACGCGCACATGACGAAGTTCGCCTCGGCGGGGAAGATGCTGATGCCGGGAACCAGGCTCAGCATGCACTGCATCCAGGGGATCTCGGTGTCTAGCAGCTCGCGCGTGACGTCAAGGTGATGCTCGCTGGCGGCCAGCTTCGCCAATTCGGCGGAAAGCGTTGCCGACGTGGGCTTCGCTACGGCAAGCGAAATGCGCCGCGCTACGGCCGGATGGGCAAGCGCGCAGGAAAGCGGCAGGCCCGGCAGCGAGAACGCGTCGGTAAGCGAGCGAATGATGATAAGGTTCGAATGTTCGCGCAAAAGCCCCACCATCGACTCGCCGCCCAGCGTCAGGTCGATGCCGCGCTCGTCCACGATCACCCAATCGCAGGCGTCAAGGTAATCAAGCAGCGTTTGGCGCGCCAGCAGGCGACTGGTGGGAAACGCCGGGTTCGCCAGCATGGCGGCGTTGAACGGCATGCCGAGCCGGTGGGCCATGGCCGGGTCGGGCACGATGAACCCGTCGGGACTGGGAATCTCCACGATGCGATGCCCCGCAGACCCTAGGCACTGCTCGTACGTGGCGCGCGAGGGCACGGGCACGGCGACGTTGCGCGGCTCGAACGCGTTCGCCACCGCCGTCAGCACGTCGGTGGCCGAAGCGCCTACGGCAACGTTTTCCGCCGCCACGCCATACAGGCGCGCCAGCAAGCTGGGCGTTTGCGCCCGCGCCGCACGCTCTTGCGTGGGCGTGACGTTCGAGCGCGAGATGCGGTGCATGGCGTTCGCGAACGATGCGGGCGTGCCCAGCGGGTTGAGCGTTTGCGAGAAGTCGAACCAGTCGATGGCCTTCGCGGCGTCTCCGCACGGAAGAACGGGCGGCGCGTCAAGCGCGGGGGCAACGGCTCCGTATCCGGTAGCGCGCAGGTTTCCCATGTGCTTTTCCAACGTGCCTCCTTTCTTCGGGCTGGGCGCAGCGGGCTCATTTTAGTCGAAGAACCATGCTATCACACGCATGCAAGCTTCGCGGAATCCGCCGCGCACCAAGGACCGGTTCGCGCTGCAACGTTTTGCCGCGCATGCTAGACTTCTGCGTATGAACAACGAACGCGGCGAACATATCGACGGTGCCCTGGCGGCGTGGGACGGTCCGGCAATTCTGCTGGTGGACCTTGACGCGTTCTTCGCTTCGGTCGAACAGCTTGACCACCCGGCTTGGCGCGGCAAGCCCGTCATCGTGGGCGGCGACGCTGAAAAGCACGGCGTGGTGTCGACGGCTTCTTACGAGGCGCGTAAGTTCGGCGTGCACTCCGCCATGCCCGCTTCGCAGGCGTGCAAGCTGTGCCCGCATGCCATTTGGGCCCCTGGGCGCTATGACCGGTACAAGGAAGTCAGCTACCAGGTTATGGCTATCTTGCGCGACGAGACCCCGCACGTGCAGCAGGTCAGCATCGACGAGGCGTTTCTGGACGTCACGCCCACGCGCGTGAATCGCGAGCACCCGGTTTTGGTTGCCCTGCGCATCCAGCAGCGCGTCGAGGCCCTTGGCGTCACGTGCTCGGTGGGCGTGGGCACGTCGAAGACGGTGGCGAAGATCGCCTCCGACATGGACAAGCCGCGCGGGCTGACGGTGGTGTACCCCGGAACCGAGCGGCAGTTTCTCGATCCGCTGCCCATCCGCGTGATGAGCGGCATCGGCAAAGCTACCGAGGAGAAGCTGCGCCATCGCGGCATCGAAACGCTTGGGCAGCTGGTGCTTGAAGGGCAGCCGCGCCTTGAGCGGCTATTCGGCAAGAACGGCCGCACCATGTACGTGCGCGCCTGCGGCTTAGACGATGCGCCCGTTGAACAGGGTGCCCCGGTGAAGTCGGTGTCGAACGAGGTGACATTCGCGAACGATTTAACGCAGCGGGTGGACATCGAGGCCGCTATCAATTCGCAGGCGGCGAAGGTGGGACGGCGCCTGCGCGGCAAGGGGCTTGCGGGCCTTACCATTGGGTTGCGGCTTCGTTATGCCGATCGCTCGAACCGCTCGGTGCAGCGCCGGCTGCAAAATCCCACCGATGACGAGCTTTCGTTCGCGCCTCTGCTGTGCAACATGCTTGACGAGCTGTGGGAACCCGGCATGGCCGTGCGCCTTGTCGGCGTGTCGGTTGGCGGCTTCGACGGCGTGGCGGGCGAGCAGGGAACGCTGTTTGACGTGGCGGATGTGGCGCCGAACAGCTCGGATGCGGCGCCGCGCGTGAAGGACAGCAAGAAACGACGCGGTCTGCTTACGGCCACCGACCTGGTAAAAGACCGCTTCGGCGAATCGGCCGTGCGCTTCGGTCACGAACTACGCAACGCCGGCAACACCACCGGCACCTCAGCCAAAAACCCCGCCGACTACAAGTAAAGCTGGTAAGGGGACGCGCTTCGCTACACGTAATTCCAATAGTCTTGGATGAGCTTCTGCCTGTTCGCCATTTGCGTTTTCTGCAGGATATGGTGCACGTGCACCTTCACCGTTCCGGGTGCCAGCGACAGCTCTGTTGCGATGTTCTGGTTGTCTTTGCCCAGCAGAATCAGACGCAGAATCTCGGTTTCGCGTGGCGAGAGGCGCCGGGAAGCGGCGTATGCCACCAGGTTCTGCTCGATGAACGCCTCCACGTGCTGTCCGCCTTCCTTCGGCGGGTCGATGTGGCGCATCGATAGGTACTTCAGCGAGTTGCGGAACGCGATGAACGCGCACGTGAGCGCCAGCAGGTTCTCCGCGAAATTTCGCTCGGGGAAAAACGGCAGGTCTGCATCCACGATGCCGGGGTTCACAATCAGCAGGAACACCACGTTTTCCGCAACGGTGGCCAGCACCAAAAACCACAGGGCCACGTAGAACCGCTTGAACCGTTTGAGGCGCACGTGTTGTTGCTGATGACTCATGGTGACGTAGCGATAGGCGCTGTAGATGAGCATCCATGCCATGAACACCTCGCGCAGCGAATAGAAAACGAACATATGAAAATAGCTTTGCGGCATCAAAAGCGTCACGGTCAGGCTGGCGACGATGAACAGCACCGCCGGAGCAAAGCGCATGACCTTCGAATCTTGCTCTACGTATTCGCATACCACAAGCCAGAACGCGCTTAAAAAGGTGCATCCGAACACTATGGACGAAACGGGGTCGCCAATATAGAACCCTTCGTGCGCAGCTGCTGTTTGCGACGCCATTACGTAGTCGTCGCGGAACACCAGCATGCAGTCGATGTAGTACATGAAGAAGCCGACGAAGCTGTACAGCTGCACCTTGTTGCGCGACACCAGGTACGCCGCCAAGCAGCTTGCGGCCGTTAGGATGGCGCACACTTGCATGACGATGGAGTAATAGAACAAAATCAGGCTTGAATCCATAGCGCTTCGCTTCCCCTTTTCGCGACACGTTTGGGTTTTCGATTAGTATACGCTCATCATTTTGCAACTGCAAAACACCTGTTCAATCGCATATATACCCGGTTTATACCCCTATATATACCCGCTTTTCTTCTAGCTTTGAACCGCTAAACCTCGCCAAAATGCATCTCGCCCGAGCCAAGCGGGTAGTCATTTGTACGCCGTAGCCAAAGCGAGCCAAGCGCGAAGGCCGCCGGCGAAAAGGACCATTCCGGTCGCGCAAACCGGAAGCGCTCAAGGAAAGGGGAGTGCGTATGTCAACGGAGGCCGCTGCCGCCGAACCCATAGGCGTGCCCACCGATAAGAAGGACAAGAAGCAGAAGAAGAAAAAGAAGCTCAGTTTCCCGACTGCGTTTACGATCCTGTTCGCGCTGACCATCATCGCCGTCATCGCGACCTGGTTCGTACCGGCTGGCCAATACGCCAAGCTTCAATACGTAGCCGATTCGAACACGCTGTCCATCACCAGCCCGCAAGGCGACATCAGCGAGGTGCCCGCCACGCAAGACGAGCTTGATCAGCTGGGCGTGAAGATCGACATCGAGCAGTTCACGGGCGGCGCCATCACGAAGGCCATCTCCATCCCCGGCACGTACGAGCAGCTTGACGCTCAGCCGAAGGGCATCGCCGACATCACGCAGGCCATGGTGTCGGGCACCATCGACGGAGTGGACATCATGGTGTTCATCCTGGTGCTCGGCGGCTTAATCGGCGTGGTGAACGCCACGGGAGCCTTCGAATCGGGCCTTATGGCGCTGACGAAGAAGACGAAGGGCCGTGAGTTCCTGCTGGTGTTCCTGGTTGCCTTGCTCATGGTGCTCGGCGGCACGTCGTGCGGCCTTGAAGAAGAGGCCGTGGCGTTCTATCCCATCTTAGTGCCGGTGTTCTTAGCGCTTGGCTATGACTCCATCGTGTGCGTGGGCGCTATCTTCCTTGCCGGCTCCATGGGCACCACGTTCTCCACCATCAATCCGTTCTCGGTGGTTATCGCCTCGAATGCCGCAGGCATCAACTTCATGGAAGGCTTCGAATGGCGCGTGGCCGGCTGCATCGTCGGTGCCATCGTGGTGATCTCGTACCTGTACTGGTACTGCAAGAAGATCAAGGCGAACCCCGAGTTCTCTTACACCTATGAGGACCGCGAGCATTTCGCGAAGCTGTTCAGCGTCGAGCGCGGCGAGACGGCCGCGGCCCATGCGGAAGGCTTCAGCCTGCGCAAGAAGGTCATCCTCGTGCTGTTCATCGCTGCATTCGTGCTGATGGTGTACGGCGTTATGAACCTGGGCTGGTGGTTCCCGCAGATGGCCGCCATGTTCCTGGCCATCTCCATCATCATCATGTTCATCTCGGGCACGGAAGAGAAGGTCGTCGTTAACGCGTTCATCGACGGCGCATCGTCCTTGGTGGGCGTGTCGCTGATCATCGGCCTGGCGCGCGGCATCAACCTGATTATGGAGCAAGGCCTCATTTCCGACACGCTGCTGTTCTGGTCCTCGAACGCGGTTCAGGGTATGGCAGGTCCGGCGTTCATCATCATCATGATGGTCATCTTCTTCCTGCTCGGCTTCGTGGTTCCGTCGTCCTCCGGCCTGGCCGTGCTGGCCATGCCCATCATGGCGCCGCTGGCCGACACGGTTGGCATCGACCGCTTCTCCATCGTCTGCGCATATCAGTGGGGTCAGTACGCCATGCTGTACCTGGCGCCTACGGGCCTGGTGCTGGCAACGTTGACCATGTTGGACATGAAGTACTCGAAGTGGTTGAAGTTCGTGTGGCCCATCGTGGTGTTCACGCTGGTGTTCGGCGGCATCCTCCTGTGCGCTCAGGTCATGATGGCCTAAGCGGGTTCCCGCAACACATACTCTTTACAAGAAGAGCTCCCACCTGGGAGCTCTTCTTGTACCTATACAAGTGAAGCAGGATTCAAACGCACCTACTAGCGGGTTAACGTAGTTTGGGGCTCTCGGTGGCCCACAAAGCGAGTTCCGCAGCGACTGAAACAGCCCAGTGGGCTGTTTCACCAAGCGAGGACTGTCTGAGCGACTGGGCCACCGAGAGCCCCAAGCGGTGCAACCCCGAAATCTAGTTGCGGCTTGAAGCCAAGAAGAACAGCGCCATGGTCCCCGGACCCGAATGCGCGCCGATGACCGGGTCGATGCAGTTCACCACGATGTCGCGCACGCCGAAGCGCTCGCGAATCTGCTGCTCAAGCCACTGCGCCTCTTCAAGACAGTCGCCGTGCGTGATGAACACCATCTGGTCGGCAAGCGGCTGCGTGCCCGTCTTCTCCATGTGGTTCAAAAGCGCCGTCAGCGACTTCTTGCGTCCGCGCACCTTCTCCATGGGGATAAGGTGCCCTTCGTCGTCCACGTGCAGCACAGGCTTGATGTTCAGCAGCGTGCCGGCCCACGCGCTGGTCTTCGACACGCGCCCGCCGCGCCACAAGAACATGAGGTCGTCCACCGTGAACCAGTGCGCCAGGCGCAGCTTGTTGCCTTCGACCCAGTCGCGCACCGCATCGATACCCTCGCCGGCTTCCGCATGTTGGCACGCATGCCACACCAGCAGGCCCTGGCCGCCCGACGCCGCGAGCGTATCCACGGTGTAGATCTTGCGGTCGGGGTACTCGCCGCGCAGCTGTTTGGCCAACAGTTCCGTGGCCTCGTATGTTCCGGAAAGCCCGCTGGAAAAGCCCAGGTACAAAATGTCGCGACCTGCATCAAGCAAGCTGCGAAATAGCGCCTCGGTGTTACTTAAGTTTGGCAGCGACGTGCGGAACACCTTGCCGTCGCGCATCATCTTGTAGAACCGGGAAAGGTCGGTCTTCTCGCCCTTGAGATAGCTTTGATACACGGTATCTTCGCCATCGGCCATAAACGTCAGCGGCAGCACGTGCAGACCGTAGCGGTCAATCGTCTCTTCAGCGAGGTTGCAACATGAATCGGTGACCAGCTCAAAGCTCATCGTCATGGAAAGTCCTTTCCCGATGGGAACAAGCGCGTACGTATATGCATCAAGTATAACCCGGGAAGCGTGATTGTTTCGCCGGAGAATAATAATCGGCGGCTTCTGAACGATGAACCTCCGCGAGCCTAACCGCCTGGAAGCTTTCTGCCTTTCGGCCGCATGCTCCTCTCCTCAAGGAGGCGAAGCAAACGCGCCTGCGCGCTAGAACACGACCACGCTGGCCCTTCGACAGCGCCCCTGTGCACTCATTGCGAAAACTGCCGGCTGGTTTTCCCCGGCCGCGCCGGTTTCCTTTATACTAATCAAGTTTGTAAGTTGGGGCGGCATGCCCGCTTGAACATAGTGTCAGCAAAGGAAGGCGCGATCTCGTGGCGAATACGTACAAGAACACCATGAATCTCCCGCAGACGGATTTCCCGATGCGAGGCAACCTCCCGCAAAGCGAGCCGAAGCGACTCGAGAAGTGGGAGTCTGAGCACATCTACGAGAAGGTTCTCGAGAAGAACAAGGACGGCAAGCCCTTTGTGCTGCACGACGGCCCGCCGTACGCCAACGGCCCCATCCACATCGGCCACGCCTTCAACAAGGTGCTGAAGGACTTCGTGAATAAAAGCCATGCTCAGCGCGGCTATTTCACGCCGTACGTGCCGGGTTGGGACTGCCACGGCCAGCCCATCGAGCACATGGTGGAGGTAACGCTGGGCCCCGACAAGATGAAGGCAACCCCGCAGCCCGAGCTGCGCCGTCTGTGCCGCGAGTGGGCCACGAAGTACGTGGGCATCCAGCGCGAGGGCTTCAAGCGCCTGGGCGTGAACGCCGACTGGGAGCACCCGTACCTCACCTACATCCCGAACTTCGAGGCGGGCAACGTCGAAATCTTCAAGGACCTGTACCTGAAGGGCCAGGTCTACCGCGGCCGCAAGCCCATCCACTGGTGCAAGAAGTGCCACACGGCGCTGGCCGAGGCCGAAATTGAATACTCCGACGAAACGTCGCCTTCCGTGTACGTGAAGTTCAAGCTTGACGCCATGCCGGGCATCTTCGAGGCCGCCGGTGCCACGGGCGACGCCTACGTGCTCATCTGGACCACCACGCCCTGGACGCTGCCGGCCAACGCCGCCGTGTGCCTTATGCCCGATGCCGACTACGTCATGGTCACGGCAGACGGCTCGAACATGATCTTCGCGAAGGAGCTGGTGGGGCAGGTCGCCGAGATCGCGGGCTGGGAGTCCTACGACATGGTGCGCGGCGAAGACGGCGAACCGGTCACGCTGAAGGGCACCGAGCTGACGGGCCTTACCTACACGTGCCCCATCCGCCACGACCTCAAGGGCAAGATCATCTACGGCGACCACGTCACGCTTGATTCCGGTACCGGCTGCGTGCACACCGCGCCTGGTCACGGCCAGGACGACTACCTGGTGGGCCTGCAGTTCGATATCCCCATCCTCATGCCCGTCGACGACAACGGCGTGCTTACTGCCGATGCCGGCCCGTTCGCCGGCCTTGACACAGACGACGCCAACCCCGTCATCATCGATTGGCTGCGCGAGCAGGGCACGCTGGTGGCTGCGCGCAAGATCACGCACAGCTACCCGCACTGCTGGCGTTGCCACGAGCCCGTCATCTTCCGCGCAACCGACCAGTGGTTCGTGTCCATGGAGGAAAACGGCCTGCGCGGCCGCGCGCTCGACGCCATCCAGCGCGACGTGACGTTCTACCCGGGTTGGGCCGTCAACCGCATCGGCTCCATGGTGGCCGACCGCCCCGACTGGTGCATCTCGCGCCAGCGCAGCTGGGGCGTGCCCATCCCCGTGTTCAAGTGCGCCAAGTGCGGCGAAACCGTGGCGAACGAGGCAACGTTCGACGCCGTCATCGACCTGTTCTACAAGGAAGGCGCCGACGCGTGGTTCACGAAGAAGCCGTCGGAGTACCTGCCCCACGGCACGCACTGCGAGAAGTGCGGCTGCACCGAGCTGGTGCCTGAAAAGGACATCCTTGATGTGTGGTGGGAGTCCGGCGTCACGCACACCAGCGTGCTGCGTCACCGCGCCGACGAGGGCCTCGTGTTCCCGGCCGACATGTACCTGGAAGGCTCCGACCAGCATCGCGGTTGGTTCCAGTCCAGCCTGCTCACGTCCGTGGGCGCCTACGGCTGTGCACCGTACAAGAACATCCTGTCGTGCGGCTTCACCGTTGACGAGCAGGGCCGCAAGATGTCGAAGTCGCTTGGCAACGGCGTTGACCCGGCGGACGTCACCAGCAAGTACGGCGCCGACGTGCTGCGCCTGTGGGTGGCTTCGGCCGACTACGCGCAGGACGTGTCCATTTCCGACAACATCCTGAAGCAGGTTTCCGACGCGTACCGCCGCTTCCGCAACACGTTCCGCTTCCTGTTGGGCAACCTGTCCGACTTCGACGACCAGAAAGACGCCGTCACCGATTGGAGCGCGCTTGAGCCCATCGACCAGTACATGATGGCGAAAACGGCCAAGCTGCTTTCCGACGTGGAGGAAGCTTACGACGCGTTCAAGTTCAACGGCGTGTATCGTGCTGTGTACGATTTCGTGAACGACTTGTCCAGCGTGTACATGGACGTCACGAAGGACCGCCTGTACTCCGAGGCTCCGAACAGCCCGCGCCGGCGCGCCGTGCAGACCGTGCTCATGAACATCCTCGAGGTGCTCGTGCGCGTGCTGTCGCCTATCCTGTCGTTTACGGCAGACGAGGTGTGGGAGCACTATCCCGAGGCCATGCGCAACCGCGAAGGCCGCGTGGACAACGTGCAGCTGGCCGGTTGGCCGCACCGCGCCGATTTCGTGCCCGCGCTTCCCGGCAAGGACGCCGAGGCGCAGGTGCTCTCCGCGTTCGGCGGCGCCCTTGAGGTGCGCGACGTGGTGACGAAGGCGCTTGAGGACGCGCGCGCCGCAAAGGTCATCAACAAGAGCCAGGAAGCTGCCGTGGTGGTTACCGCGCCGCAGGCTACGCTTGACGCGCTGGCCGCGTTCGACACCGCGGTGTTCGAGGAGCTGTTCATCGTCTCCGGCGTTTCGTTCGCCGCCGGCGAGGAGCTGTCTTGCGAGGTCAAGCCCGCCGAGGGCGACAAGTGCCCGCGTTGCTGGAATTATCGCCAGCTCGGCGGCAACGCGAACCATCCGCACGTGTGCGCTCGCTGCGGCGAGGCGCTCGATGCCATCGGCTTCACGGAGGAGTAGCGTTTGTCCCAGCAAGTGAATGAAAACATTGCTGCAAGCAAAAGGGCCGGTGCCACAGGCGCCGGCCCTGCGCCGCTTGGCAGCAAAAACGCCGGCGCACGTCTTGGCGTCTTCGCCGCCATTACGGTTGCGTGGGTGCTGCTCGACCAGGTGGTGAAGGCGGCGCTGAACACGGCGTGTTCCGGCACGGTGCTTTCCGGCCCCATTGCGGGGTTGTTCCGCCTGCTGCTGGTGCACAACACGGGCGGCGCGTGGAGCATGTTCGCAGGCGCCACGGTGGCGCTCGGGGTGTTCTCGCTGGTCATGTGTGCGTGCTTGACGGCGTTTCTGGTGGTGCAGCGCAAGGTTGTCAGCTGGCCTGAAGTGGTGGGCTTGGCGTTGGTGGTCGGCGGCGGCATCGGCAACGCCATCGACCGCTTCATGCTTGGCTACGTGGTGGACTTCATCGACCTCACGTTCATGAACTTCCCCGTGTTCAATATCGCCGACATCGGCGTGACGTGCGGCCTGGTGCTGTTTTTGGTTGCCTGGCTGGTGCGCGAGCGCAAAGCAGGGGCGAAGGCAGGGGAGGAGCGCTAGATGGGCGTGTTGAAAAGCTATACTGCAAAACCTGAAGACGCAGGTCAGCGCATCGACGCGGTACTGGCGGGGCATGGTTTGTACCCCAGCCGCTCCGCTGCGGCGCGCGCCGTGGAATCGGGTGCGGTGTTCGTCAACGGCGCCACGGTGGCCAAAAAACACGCGTTGGCGGCTGGCGACACGGTGGTGTACGAGCTTGAAGAGCCGCCGGCGGCCGGCCCGGTGCGCGCGCAGAACATTCCGCTTGACGTGCGCTACGAAGACGACGATCTGCTGGTCATCTCGAAACAGGCGGGGCTGGTGTGCCATCCGTCCATCGACCACGCCGACGGCACGCTGGTGAACGCTCTTGTGCATCATTGCGGGGCCGACCACCTGTGCAACGTGCAAGGCGAAGACGATCGCCCGGGCATCGTGCACCGTCTTGACCGCGACACCACCGGCCTTATGCTTGCCGCGAAAAACGACGCCACGGGCTTGGCGCTCATGGCCGACATCCACGATCGCGCCGTCGACCGCCGCTACCTGGCGCTCGTGCACGGCGTCATCCCGCACGACACGGGCATGGTCGACGCGCCCATCGCCCGCGCGGTGAACGAGCGCACGCGCATGGCCGTGCGCGAATGCCCCTCGGCGCGCGACGCCTTAACCACGTTCCGCGTGCTCGAGCGCTTCGAGCATGGGCCGCGCGACAACGGCTACACGCTTATCGACTGCAAGCTGTTCACCGGCCGCACGCACCAGATTCGCGTGCACATGCAGTACACGCGCCACCCGCTGGTGGGCGACCCGGTGTACAACGCCGGCGGTCCGAAGGATGCCGACGCGAACTTCAACCTTGACCGGCAGTTCCTGCACTCGTTCCAAGTGCGCTTCACCCAGCCCATGACGGGCCAGGAGCTGTTCTTCGCCGACAACCTCACCGACGATCTGCAAGCCGTGCTCTATGCGCTGGCGCCGCGCAGCATGGGTCGCACGCAGGCGGGCGACGAGGTGGCGGCGCTTCTGGCGGACGCTCCGCATCCCAGCGCGCCGGTACACCGTCTGGAGGATGTTGCGGCATGTTAGGTTGTGGTACCGTTGCCCTGCGCGCTTCGCTTCCCTGCGGTTGCAACGCGCGCGCATCCGTAGCTCAAAGCTTCTTGCAAGGATTATCACGATGACGAACATGACGCCGCCAACAGGCGTGCTTATCGCAAATACCGGCTCGCCCGCAAGCCCCGCCCCGCGCGACGTACGCGCGTATCTGGGCCGTTTCCTGATGGACCCGCGTATCCGCCCTATGAACAAGACGTGCTGGTGGCTGATTCTGCACCTGTGCATTTTGCCGAAGCGCGGGCGTGTTTCCGGCGCGAAGTACGGCAAGATTTGGACGGCGCAAGGCTCGCCGTTCGATGTGGAGCACGCCAAGCTGCGCGAACTGCTGGAAGACGAGCTGCGTGCCACGGGCGCGAACGTGCACGTTGCCGTGGGGCAAAGCTACGGGTTTCCCACCATTCCTGATGCCGTGGACAAGCTCAGGCGCGCCGGGTGTGCGCGCCTGGTGGTGCTGCCGCTGTACCCGCAAAGCGCTTACAGCACCACGTACAGCGTCAGCGACAGCGTGAACGCCGCGCTTGCAGCGGCGAACTGGGACGTCCCCTGCACGCTTGTGAAGCACTACGGCAAAGACCCGGTTTACCTGGACGCCGTCGCGCAGGCAGTGCGCGATGCGGGCTTCGGGCAGCGTGAAGGCGATCGGTTGCTGTTCAACTATCACTCTATCCCGCTGGTGGACATCGAGGCGGGGGACACCTACGAGGTGCAAACGGGCGCCACGGCGCTTGGCGTGGCGGGCCGGCTGGGCATCGAGCGCAGGCAGTGGACGGTCGGCTACAACTGCCAGTTCGATAAAGGCCGCGAGTGGCTGCAGCCCTTCACGCGAAACATCCTTGAGCGGTGGGCGCACGCATCTTCGGGGCGCGTGTTCATGGTTTGCCCAAATTTCGCCGTTGATTGCCTGGAAACGCTTTATGATATCGATTACGAACTGCGTCCGCATTATTGCCAGCAGCTGGCAGATGCGGGTAAAGTGCTTTCGGGCAACGAGCTGGTGTACGTGCCGTGCTTGAACGGAACGCGCGCGCACGCCCAGGCGCTTGCCCACGTGCTTGCTTCGTATACAGACGGGAAGGAATAGCAGGAACATCATGACAAACGTTGACGCTCAACCTCAAAAGACCGTGCTCGTTGGGGTGACCGGCGGCATCGGCGCATACAAGTCGTGCGAGATCGTGCGCGGCTTCCAGAAAGCAGGGATTCGCGTGAAGGTGTGCATGACTGAGCACGCGACGCATTTCGTCGATCCGGTGACGTTCCGCGCGCTCACGCACGAGAAGGTGGCCATCGACCTGTTCGACGACCCCACCGACCCTATCCACCATATCTCGCTGGCCGAGGAGTGCGACGCGTTCGTCATCGCGCCCGCCACGGCCAACGTCATCGCGAAGATCGCCAACGGCATCGCCGACGACCTGCTTACCACCACGGCGCTTGCCTGCACGGCGCCTATGGTCATCGCGCCGGCCATGAACGTGCACATGTACGAGGCGGCCGCCACGCGCTACAACATCGGCAAGCTGGTCATCCGCGGCGTGCATTTCGTGGAAGCCGACGAGGGCTACCTGGCCTGCGGCGACGTGGGTCGCGGCCGTTTGGCCGACCCCGACGTCATCGTGGCGAAAACGCTTGAAGTGCTTGGCGTGAAGCGCGACCTTTCCGGCAAGCACGTGCTTATCACGGCGGGCCCCACGGTGGAGCCCATCGACCCGGTGCGCTACATCTCCAACCACTCCAGCGGCAAAACCGGCTACGCCATCGCGAAGGCGGCGGCGCTGCGCGGCGCGAAGGTCACGCTGGTGTCCGGTCCGGTTTCGCTGTCGAAGCCTGAGGGCGTTGACGTGGTGCGCGTGAAAACGGCCGTGCAGATGCTTGAGGCCTGCGAAGCGGCGTTCGAAACTGCCGACATCTCGCTGTTCGCCGCCGCCGTGGCCGACATGCGCCCCGAGCACGTGGCCGATTGCAAGCTGAAGAAGGGCCAAGCCGACGCCGATCTGTGCACCATCAAGCTGGTGGAAAACCCCGACATCTTGAAAACTCTGGCAAGCCGCAAGGGCCCGCACCAGGTGGTCGTCGGGTTCGCCGCTGAAACGAACGACGTCATCGCCAACGCGCAGAAGAAGCTTGAGAAGAAGAAGGCCGACGTGATCGTGGCGAACCGCGTGGGCGAGGGCCTTGCGTTCGGCACGGACGACAACACCGTGTTCTTCGTGGACTGCGAAGAGGTGGAAGAGCTTCCCACCATGTCGAAGAGCCGTTTGGCCGACGTAATCTTGGATCGCGCGCTCGAATACCTGCAGTAATGCGGCGCGGAAAGCAAAAGGGGTAAAACTTTTTACAATTAACCCCTTGCGCGCTTTCGAGGTTTTGGTATTATAAATGAGCTGCTTCAAGGAGCAGCGAACCAATGAGTTCGGGTTGTGGCGCAGTTTGGTAGCGCACTTGACTGGGGGTCAAGGGGTCGCAGGTTCAAATCCTGTCAACCCGACCAGCTTATTACAGCAGGTCAGAAGAAATGCTTCTGACCTGCTTTTTGTTTACATGAGCTTTGTATCAACTTCGGTATCACCGCGATACCTTGTTTCTTTTTCTTCCCATTAACGTTTTTGTTCGATGTCATCAACCTTGCTCTAAAACAGGCTTGTTTCCGTGACAGTTCGCTGCTATCCGAGTGATATGGCCTGTAATCATAACGGCCAAAACTTGGGAACCGGACAGGGGCAGACTCGTGAATCCGTCCACCATGCAGGCGAAAATCGAAGCGCTTGGACACGCACCTTACCAAGCCGCTGGAACGCGATAAGGTTCTGCAGGCCATCGTGGAGTTTGCGTCCTGCTAAACGCCGTTCGCCGAAGCGTGGGCGAATATGATGATATTTTCGCCCCGCTTATGTTATTAGCGCGCCCGCTGGTGAAGGTGGTGCCCTCGTTTCTGCTAGACTTGACGTCACTGCACTAACGAGGGAGAGCACTATGAGAAAACGCCGACTGATAGCCATAACGGCAATCGTGTTCGCGCTTGCGCTGCTTGTCGGCTGCGCTCAATCTGGCGAATCGTCGCAAACAACCGATGGTTTGCAGCCCATCACCGTGGGCGCCGACGTGTACCCTCCTTATTCCTCGAACGACGAAAACGGCGTGCCTTCGGGCATCGACGTCGACATTGCCACCGAGGCGTTCCGCCGCATCGGCTACAAGCCCGAATTCACCTATATCCCCTGGGAGAAGAAGACCGAACGTTTGGCCGCCGGTGACATCGATTGCATCATGAGCTGCTTTAGCATGACGGGCCGCGAAGACGACTATCGCTGGGCGGGCCCTTACCTGGCAAGCCGCCAGGTCATTGCAGTTGATCCGCAAAGCAGCATCTATTCGCTTTCCGACTTGGCGGGCAAAACCATTGCCGTGCAGGCCACCACGAAGCCCGAAAGCATCATCTTGAACGGCACGAACGCTGACATGCCCGAGGTGGGCAAGATGTTCAGCTTCTCCGACCGCTCGTACCTGGTGCCCGCGCTGTCGAAGGGCTATGTGGACGCCATTGCCGCCCATGAGACCTCCGTGTTGCAATACGAGAAAGATTATGGCGTTGACCTGCGCGTTCTTGACGAATCGCTGCTTGACGTGGGATTGGGCTGCGCATTTGACCTTAACGACGAGCGCGGCATCGCCGAGGCGTTGCAAGGCGCGTTTGACGACATGCTGGCCGACGGCACCATGGAGTCCATCCTCAAGCGCTATTTCGACGACCCCAGCCCGTTTTTGAACGTGGAGGGCCTGCATGAGTAACGGAAACTGGCTTTCAAACAGGTTCTGGGCCGTCATCATCGCCATCGGCGTGGTAATGGGCGTGGTGGCGGGTTTCGCCGCCTTCAACGTCACATTCTCGCAGGTGGCAGACCGCATGGCAGGCGTGGTCGATTTCACGAAAAGCCAAAGCCTGACGTACGACTCGTTCAACGACGCGTCGACCACGAAAAGCCTTCTGCGCTCCATCGAGTCGGCCGGTCAGCTTGCGCGCGACGTCAGCCAAGACGGCGGTGCCACAGATACCGAAAGCCTGCAGCGCTATGCCGGCGAGCTCAGCTTGACGGCCGCTCTTGTGCTGACGCCCGAAGGCGACCTCGTGGGTTCCTATTCTTCCGACGAGGTGGGGTATGCGCAGGTGGAATCGGAGCTGCGCGAAACGTCCGCCCTCGACGTGGCGCGCTATCCGCTGAAAACGTACGCCACGCGCATCGAGCTTGAAGACGGGTCGCACGTTGACGTCGGCTGCTCGAACCGCCTTGACGCGCCGGGCGTCATCGTGTCGCTGTACCGCACGAAGCCCGCGTTCGGGAATCGCTATTCCTTGACGCTGCAAAGCATGGTCGAAGGCTACAGCACGCAAAACAATGGCTGCATCGTTGTGGAAAACGACGGCAACTACATTGCGACGAACACGATGACGTTGGCGCAGCTGCAGTCCGAGGGCATCGGCGATTTCGACAAAGGCGTCATTTCCGCCATCAAGGAACGCTGCACGCTGGGCAAGGCGTCGGTCATCAACGTCGAGTCCACGTGGTTCATCGCATCGTTCGACAAAGCTCGCGATTACTACGTGTATACCTACACGCCGCTGCGCAACAACCTTGGCGGCGTGGCCTTAAGCGTGGTGCTTGCGCTGGCGCTGTACGCGGTGTTCGTTATTTTGGTGGTGCTGTTGCGCAGGCAGTCCGAGCACGAGCATCTGCTCGAGTTGGTTGCGCAGGAGCACGAATACAGCGAACGACTGGCCGAAGCGGCGCGCGAGGCGCAAAGCGCGAACACGGCGAAAACCGAGTTTCTGCAACGCATGAGCCACGATATCCGCACGCCCATCAACGGCATCCGCGGCATGGTGGAAATGGGCAACGCGTTCGACGGCGACGTTGCCAAGCAGCGCGAGTGCCGTCAGAAGATCTGGATGGCGTCGGGCATTCTGCTTGACCTGGTCAGCGAAGTGCTTGACATGAGCAAGCTTGAAAGCGGGGAAGTGGAGCTTGAGTTGCGCTCCACGAACCTGGTGGCGCTCAACGACGAGGTGTGCGAGATGCTTGAGCGCCAGGCCGGCGAGTTGCACGTCACCATCATCAAAGAGCAGGACCACATCGAGCATCCGTATGTCATGGCAAGCCAGACTCACTTGAAGCGCGTCATCATGAACATTGCGAGCAACGCGGTGAAGTACAACAAGCCCGGCGGCACCGTGCGCCTATCGTGCGAAGAGCTGCATGCGGAAGGCGCCACGGCCATGTACCGCATCACGGTGGCCGACACCGGCATTGGCATGAGCAAAGATTTCCAGCAGCACCTGTTCGAGCCGTTCAGCCGCGAGGTGCAAAAAATTGAGGCGCAGCCTTCGGGCACGGGCCTGGGCACGGTCATCGCCAAGCAGCTGACGGAGCTGATGGGCGGCGCCATCACGTTCGATAGCGAACTTGACGTGGGCACCACGTGCGTCATCACGCTGCCGTTGGTCATCGACTTCGACGCACAGCAGCGCAACGAAGAGCTGGACGAGCAAGGCGACGTCACGCTTGCGGGCATGTCCATCTTGCTGGTAGAGGACAACGAACTGAACCGCGAGATCGCGGAGTTCGTGCTTGACCAAGCCGGCGCGCACGTTACCACCGCGTTCAATGGGCGCGAGGCCGTGGATGCGTTCGCCGCCGCCGCACCGGGCTCGTTCGATCTGGTGCTCATGGACATCATGATGCCGAATGTGAACGGCTACGAGGCCACGCGCGCCATCCGCGCCATGAACCGCACCGACGCGAAGTGCGTGCCCATCGTGGCCATGAGCGCCAACGCTTTTGCCGATGACGTGGCCTATTCGCGCGAGTCGGGCATGAACGACCACCTTGCCAAGCCCATCGATGCCGACAAGCTGGTGCGCGCGCTGGCGCGCTACCGCAAAGACGCGTAAACGAAAGCGGGCCGCCTTCGCTTCGAAGGTGGCCCGCTTGCTTATCCTGAAGGATGTTGGAGCCCGGCAAGACGATGCCGGCTCCGTCTCGCCGTCATCCGCCCCCACACGGCTATCCGCTCACCTGGCCAAACCTATCGACATGAACCAGCTGAAGGTCTCGCTGGTTAAGCTGGTCAACTAAACCGAGCTAGCTTTTGCCTATAAGCGTCCCTGGTCGCGCCCGCGCGCCTCCAGGGGTGTTTTCGCGTTCGAGCCGTCTTGCCGCTGACCTGAGATTTTGCCACGCCTGCGCGACGCAAGACCCTTTCTGTTTCTAAATCACCCCCATTTACCGGACAAATCGGCCCGGCCTCGCAGACGTGGCGGTCTTACCGGCCGGCAATGCTAAAGTGTCCAACTGTGTCCGACGTCCGGGCACCGCATGACGCCTCATTCCGAGCGCTGTGCGCGAAGGTCGAACTAAGACGAAAGGGGGAGGCAGCGTGGCACTGATCGGGTTCCTTATCCTGTTCCCGTTGCTTGTCGCCGGCGTGCTTTTGGTGGCGCGCAACGAAACGGCGCGGCGCGTGATCGTGTGCGCGGCGGCTGTCGTCATCGGCGTCGGCTCCATTTGGCTGGTTATGGCCAACCTGGGAACGCCGTGGCTGCAGATTGAATTCTCTTCTGGAGCGGTCGATGCGGTATGCACCGTCGTAGGCGTGGTGATTGCCGGTGTGGTCTTTGACTTCGGTGTGAAGTATAAAAACGCGCTCGCATGCATCCTCGCCGTGGTGCAGGTGGTAGGTTCGCTTGTGTTCGAGCTGGTGTTCGCTCACGGCATCGAGGTGCAGTACGGCCTGTACATCGACAGCCTCTCGCTGCTCATGGCGTTCATCATCGGCGTGGTTGGCAGCGGCATCTGCGTGTACGCGCTCGGCTACATGGAAGACTTCCAGGCGCACGAGCCCGCCGGCGCAAAGGATCGCCGCCCGACGTTCTTCGCGCTTATGTTCCTGTTCCTTTCCGCTATGTACGTCATCGTGTTCTCGAACAACCTGCTGTGGCTGTTCACCGGTTGGGAAATCACCACGGTGTGCTCGTTTTTGCTTATCGGCTACACGCGCACCGAGGAGGCCATCCGCAACGCGTTCCGCCAAATCGTCATGAACCTGGCCGGCGGCATCGGCTTTTTGGTGGGCCTGTACGCCATCGCCGTGCAGTTCGGCACGCTGTCCATGCTGGAGTTTTTGCAGCTGGGCTCGGCATTCCCCGTGCTTGCGGCGCTGCCGGCAACGGCGCTTGCGTTCGCGGGCATCACGAAGGCCGCGCAGATGCCGTTCCACACGTGGCTGCTCGGCGCCATGGTGGCACCTACTCCCACCTCTGCGCTGCTGCACTCTTCCACCATGGTGAAGGCCGGCGTGTTTTTGCTCATCAAGCTGGCGCCCATCTTCGTGGTGTGCCCGGTTCCCGCGGTCATGACCATCCTGGTGGGCGGCTTGACGTTCATGCTGTGCAGCTTTATGGCCATCTCTCAGTCTAACGCCAAGCGCGTGCTGGCGTACTCCACCATCGCCAACCTGGGCCTGATCGTGGCCTGCGCCGGCGTTGGCACGCCCGAGGCCATCTGGGCGGCGGCGTTCCTGGTGCTGTTCCATGCCGTGGCGAAAAGCCTGCTGTTCCTGTGCGTGGGCACGGCCGAGCATCACATCGGCAGCCGCAACATCGAGGACATGGACCTGCTGTTCGAGCGCATGCCGCGGCTGGCCCGCTTCATGATGGCCGGCATCATGGTCATGTTCGTGGCGCCGTTCGGCATGCTCATCGCGAAGTGGGGCACGCTCGTCACGTTCGCCGACACCGGCAACGTCGCGCTCGTCATCATCCTGGGCTTCGGCTCGGCCGCAACGTTTTTGTTCTGGGCGAAGTGGCTCGGCAAGCTTTCGGGCATTGCGGCGCATCCGCTGAACATCGAGACAACCGTGCACCGCAGCGAGTGGGTTGCGCTCATGCTCATGGCCGTGCTGTGCTTGCTGTGCTGCGCAGGGCTTCCCGTCATCAGCTGGTTCGTGGTCGATCCCTACATCACCAGCGTGTACGGCACGTATCAGCAAGCCGTCAGCGATGCGAACCTGTGGGTCGGCGCCATCCTGTCGGTGGTGGTGTTCGTCGTCCTGTTCGCCGGCCTGGGCGCCAAGCAGGTCAAGCAGGCGCCTGTATACCTGTCGGGCATCAGCGCGAACAACGCGAATCGCACGTTCACGAACTCGCTTTCGGGCGAAACCATGGCAACGGCGCGCAACTGGTACCTTGAGGGCATCTTCGGCGAAGCGAAGATCACGCCCGTGGCCACCGGTGCTTGCACGCTCATCATCGTCGTCGCGTTCGCAGCAGCGCTCGTGTGCTCCTGCGGCATCATCTAGGAAGGGAGTGGTCTCATGTTTCTGATTCCGATCATCGTGGGCACCATCGCCTTCGCCGTGCTCGCACCCATCGTCGGCTGCCTGCTGGCCGGCCTTGACCGAAAGCTGTCCGCTCGCATGCAAGGCCGCGTGGGCCCGCCGATCCTGCAGCCGTACTACGACGTGCGCAAGCTGCTTGAAAAGGACCGCGCCGCCGTCAACAGCGTCGAGGGCACCTACATCACGTGCGCGCTGGCGTTCGCCGTGCTGGCCGGCGGCATCTTCTTCGGTGGCGGCAACCTGCTTCTGTCTGTGTTCGTGCTGACGCTTTCCAGCCTGTTCTTCATCCTGGCGGCGTACTGCACGCGCAGCCCGTACTCCGAGGTGGGCGCTGCTCGCGAGGCGCTGCAGATCATGGCCGAAGAGCCTATGAGCTTGTTCATCGCCGTGGCGTTTTTCCTGGCCACGGGGTCGTTTGACAGCGCGGCGGCCTTCGCGCTGGACGCTCCGGCCATCACGGTGGCATGGCTGGCGTTTCTGGGCTTTTTGTTTATCCTCACCATCAAGATGCGCAAAAGCCCGTTCGACCTCAGCTATTCGCACCACGCGCACCAAGAGCTCGTCAAAGGCGTCACCACGGAGATGTCCGGGCGCACGCTGGCGAAGGTGGAGGTCATGCACTGGTGCGAGAACGTGCTGGCGCTTGGCTGGATCGGCCTGTTCTTCGTGTGGGGCAACCCCGTATCCATCGTGGTGGCCATCGTCGCAGCGGCGCTGGCGTTTTTCCTGGAGATTCTCATCGACAACAACTTCGCCCGCGTCAAGTGGCAGCTGATGCTGAAAAGCGCGTGGGCGGTGGCACTGGTGGCCGGCGGCATCAACATGGCCGTGCTGGTCTATCTGTAAGGAGCGCGTATGGCTTATTTCGCGAAATCGCCGTGGGTCATCCACTACGATGCGTCAAGCTGCAACGGCTGCGACATCGAGGTGCTTGCGGCTCTGTGCCCGGGTTTCGACGCTGAGCGCTTCGGCGTCGTGAACACCGGCAACCCCAAGCATGCCGATATCTTCTTGGTCACCGGCAGCGTCAACGAGCGCAACATCTCGGTCGTGAAGGAGATCTACGACCAGATGCTCGAGCCGAAAGTGGTGGTGGCGTGCGGCATCTGCGCATGCTCCGGTGGCATCTTCCACGACTGCTACAACGTCATCGGCGGCGTTGACCAGGCCATTCCCGTTGACGTGTACGCCCCGGGCTGTGCGGTGCGCCCCGAGGCCATCATCGATGCCGTCGTCGAGGCGGTCGGCATCCTCGAAGAGAAGCGCGCTGCAATGAACGAACAGCGAAAGGGGGCGTAAGGCAGCATGGCCATTCCTGCAAAGTATCAAGAGATCTCCATCGAGAGCCTGCCTGAGCTTTCGGCGCGGCTGAAGGCCGAAGGCCACCGTTTCGTGCAGGTGCTTGCCGTCAACACCGAGGCCGGCATCGACGTGCAGTACACGTTCATGAAAGACGGCGTACTTGAAGTGTTCACCATCAAGGGCGTGCAGAAGGGCATGCCCATCCCCAGCATCACCGACAACTTCATCGCCGCGTTCGTGTTCGAGAACGAGATTCACGACTTGTTCGGCGTCGAGATCCGCAACATCGCCATCGATTTCAAGGGCAATTTCTATGCCGTGGCGCAGCGCGAGCCGATGACCATCATCTCGCCTGCTCAGAAGGCCGCCCGCGACAAGGCGAAGAAAGCAGCCGCCGCTAAGGCCGAGCGTGCCCGCCAGGCTGCCGCGGCCAATGCGTCGTTCGTGACGGAGCATCCGTATGCGAAGGCGAAGGTCACGGGCGTGGCTCCTTCCGCCGCCGCTGCCGACATCGAGCTGAAGATGGCCGGCGCCGACCCCGAGAAGATCGCCCGGGTGAAGGCCGCGCTAGCCGCGAAGGCCAAGAAGGCCGAGCAGGAGGCCGAGGCCGCCAAGCCGCAGGTGTTCGACGAGCAGCTTGAGGCCAAGCTTGCCGCCATGGACCCCGAGAAGGCCGCGAAGGTGCGCACCGCCATGGCGCGCAAGGCCAAGCTTGCCGACATGGACCCCGAAAAGGCCGCGCAGGTGCGCGGGGCGCTTACGAACGAGGCGAAGCTGGAGTCCCAGCGCGCCGTCGGTCAGCAAACGCCACAGAAGCAGGCCGAGCTTGAGGCCAAGCTTGCCCAGCTCGACCCCGAGCGCGCGGCGAAGGTGCGTGCAGCGCTAGATGCGCGCGCCCGTCAGGAAACGGCGAAGGCCGAGCACGACGAGAAGGTTGCCGTGCTTGAGGAGCGCTTGAAGAACATGGATCCCGAGAAAGCGGCGCGCGTGCGTGCGGCGTTTTTGGAGAAGCAGCGCGCGGCTGGTGCCGGCGCCGACGGAAAGGCAGGTGAGTAAGCATGGGAAAGGCAACGGTCATCCCGTTCGGCCCGCAGCACCCGGTGCTTCCCGAGCCTTTGCATCTTGACCTCGTGGTGGAAGACGAGACGGTCCTCGAGGCCATCCCACAAATCGGCTTCGTGCACCGCGGCTTGGAAAAGCTGGTGGAAACGCGCGACTACAACCAGTTCATCTATGTTGCCGAGCGCATCTGCGGCATCTGCGCGTTCGGCCATTCCATGGGCTATGCCGAAACGGTCGAGCAGCTTATGGGAGTGGAGATTCCCGAGCGCGCGGAGTACCTGCGCGTCATCTGGCACGAGCTGTCGCGTATCCACTCGCACGTGCTGTGGCTGGGCCTTGCCGCCGACGCGTTCGGCTTCGAAAGCCTGTTCATGCACTGCTGGCGCCTGCGCGAGCGCGTGCTCGACATCTTCGAGAAAACCACGGGCGGCCGCGTCATCTTCTCCGTGGTGAAGGTGGGCGGCGTGCAGCGCGACATCGACTCCGACATGTTCGCCTACATCAAGCAGGTGCTTGCGGGCATCACCGACGAGTACAAGCAGATCGTGGCAACGCTGCTTACCGATACGTCTGTGAAGAACCGCCTGGTGGGCGTGGGCTATATCAGCCACGACGACGCCGTGGCGCAAAGCCTTGTCGGGCCGTTCGGCCGTGCGTCGGGCGTGAACTACGACGTGCGCATGCTTGGCAACGGCGCATACGGCAAGCTATCCGACTTCCAGCCCGTGCTTGACAACGACGGCGACTGCTATGCGCGCGTGAAGGTGCGCTGCCAAGAGGTGCTGCAGTCCATCGACATCATCAACGAGATGATCGACACCATCCCTGCCGGCGATATCGCCGTGAAGGTCAAGGGCAACCCCACGGCCGGCGCCGAGGCGTGCAACGTGCTTGAGCAGCCGCGCGGCGAGTGCTACTACTATGCACGCGGCAACGGCACGAAGTACTTGGAGCGCATGCGCATGCGCACGCCAACTTCGCAGAACCTTGCAGGCATGACGTTGGCGCTGAAGGGGTGCGATCTGGCCGATGTCAACAACATCGTGCTGACCATCGACCCCTGCATCAGCTGCACGGAAAGGTAGTGGCATGGGCGGATTCAAACTTGGAAAGATGACGTTCGGGTCGCTGTTCAAAAAGCCCGAAACGGTGCTGTACCCGGTGCAGAAAAAAGAGCCGCCGCGCGGGTTGAAAGGCCATGTGGTGGTGGACGTTGACACGTGCATCCTGTGCAGCCTGTGCCAGAAGCGGTGCCCCTGCGGCGCCATCGAGGTGGACAAGAAGGCGCGCAAGTGGACGATCGACCATTTCCGCTGCGTACAATGCGCCAGCTGCGTATACGAGTGCCCGAAGGGGTCGCTGACCATGGAGCCCACGTACGCCGCCGTTTCGCGGAGCAAAAGCATGCACGTGTTCGAGGTGCCCGAGCGGCCGAAAACGGCGTAAAAACGTGTAGATGGGCAGCAATAGGTTGCTTAACCGTAACGTTTTATCGCGGGCTGAGTTACTATAATCTGATAGCAGATTGCAGGCGGGGCGCTGCGGCGCCCCGCCTTTATGTAAGGCCATGGGGTAGGGAACGCATGTCAGCGAAAAACAACGAGCAGGTAACCAATCGCATTTTCACCATTCCGAACGTCATATCTTTTATCCGGCTGTGCATGGTGCCCGTGTATCTGGTGCTGCTGCTCAACGGATACGATTTGCTGGCCACATTCATGTTCGCGCTGGCCGCTTGCACCGACTGGATCGACGGGCAGGTGGCGCGTCGCACGCACTGCGTGTCGAAGCTTGGACAGCTGCTTGACCCGGCCGTCGACCGCATCCTGATGATCTGCGGCGTGGTCGGCCTGCTTTTGGTGGGTCGCTTGCCCGCTTGGATTGTTGTGGTAGTGCTCGGCCGCGATTTGCTGATGCTCATCGGCGGTGCGTACCTGCTCAAGCGCTATAAGCAGCGCGTTGCCGTCATCTATCCGGGCAAGGTTGCCACCACGTTTCTGTTCGTCGGGTTCGCGGGCCTGCTGCTGAACATGCCGCTTATCGGCGGCCTGGGCTGGGTCGACGTCGCGTGGCTGCCGGGCTTCAACGGCGTTGCATGCTCGTGGGGTATCTGGTTCGTGTACGCCGGCTTGCTTTTGGGCCTGTGCACCACCACGTACTACGTGCTGGCGGGCTACCGCAAAATGCAGAAGGCGAAGCGTCTTGAGGCGAAAGGTCGTCTGTAGTGACTGGTGATCAGGGGCAGCTGCCTCCGGCGCGCAAACAGCCTACGCGTCGGGTCGGCGAAACGCGCTCGCGCCAAAGCTCATCTGCGGGCCGGCCTTCGCACGGCCAGCACTCTCGAACAAACGATTCAGCATCTGCCCGCTTGAATAGGCAAGCGGGCTCTTCGCGTTCTGGACGCTCTTATGAGCGTGGCGCGTCAACACGAGGCGTTTCCCAAGGTCAAAGGGTGCAAGGACGCGCGCAGCATGCTGGCGCTCGTAACCAGCCGTCCGCTCGCGGAAGGCAGCGCGACAAGGCGGCTGCTCCACAAACTCGCCAGCGTTCTGGCCGTCAACAAGTTACCGGCACCGAAAACGCCGGGTTTCGACAGCCCGAGCTGTGGGTGAAGGACGACGCCAAACGGCGCTTAGCGCGCAGCCGCAATCACCAAGCATCGTCCCGCTCGTCGACGGGCGCGTCTGCTACGGCAGGGGTTTTGCGCTCCATCGGCTCTTCCGTGCTAGGTTTCCTGGCTTCGCTTATTCGTCTTGTCGGCAAAGGGTTTGCCTCGCTGGTTCGCAAAAGCCGCGTGGCGGGCGTTGCCGTTGTTGTTGCGTGCTTGCTTGCGGTCGGTATTGGCGTTGACGGCTGCACCACGGCCGGCCGCGCCTATCAGGGCGTGCATGTGGGTTCCGTTGATGCGTCGGGAATGACTCGCGATGAAATCATTTCAGCTGTTGATGACGCGTATAGGCAACCGCTTCGTGCAGCAAGCGTCACCGTCTTCGCATCGGACGAAGCCGCGGCTCAAACGGCCGAAGCGGCTTCTCAGCAAGATCAGCAGGACGCCGCCCTGGCCGAGCAGATGGCCGTCGACGAGGCGAAGGCTTCGAAGCAGGCGTGGGTTACCGATGGGGCGGGCCTTGGCGTTGCCATCGATGCCGAGGGCCTTGCCGATGCCGCCCTTGCCGTCGGTCGTGACTCCGGCGGCGCGCTGTCGCGTCTTAGCGCGCAGTTTTTCGGGACGGACATTTCCGTAACGCCTACGTTTAACGATCAGCTTGTCGATGCGTTCGCAGCCGAAATAGATGCGGCCATCGGACAGCCGCATGCCGACTACGACATAGCCGTTTCGGGCGGCGTTGCTTACGTGCAGCCTGGCCATGACGGTTGGGAAGTGAATCGCTCGTCGCTGTGCGACCAGCTTGCTCCCCTTCTGCTGCAAGGCGGCGGTCAGATGGTGGCCCACACCGATTATGCTCCGCTGCGCATTACCGAGCAGGACGCCACGCAAGCCGCCCAGGCGGTCACCTCCGCGCTTACCGGAGGTGCCGAGTTCGACTTCGAGGGAACGGCGTGGGAAGCTTCGGCATCGGAAGTGGGCGCGTGGGTTGCAACCTCCATCGAAGGCGAGGGCGATTCGTGGCATCTGCGCCCCTATATCGACAGCGATCTTGCTAAGTCTTCTATGCTCTCCGGCATTCGGCAGTCTTCGGGCAACGCGCTTTCCGGGGTGTCGTTTTCTGCTGCCCAGGACGGGACGGTGACGGTGAGGACAAGCGGCTCGGGTTCGTTGCCGCTGGTGTCGGACGCCGCTTCGGCCTTGACCTCGGCGCTGTTCGGCTCCGGCAGCGACATCGAGCCAGCGCAATCTACGCCGAAGGTTGACGTTGCTTCTACTGCCATGCCTGCGGAACTTTCTCTTGATGATGCGCTTGCCTGCGGCGTCGTCGGGCCAATCGGTACGTATACCACGCAGTTCACGACGGGTGCCGGCACGGAAAACCGCAATCACAATATCGCGCTGGTCTCTCAGTTGCTTGACAACTCGATCTGCGCTGCAGGCCAGACGTGGTCGTACAACGACACCACCGGCAACTGCGATGAAGAGAAGGGCTTTTTGGGCGCCGGCGCCATCATCGACGGCGAATACACCGATTCGGTGGGTGGCGGCATCTGTCAGGTTGCCACCACGGTGTTCAATGCCGTGTACGAGTCGGGCCTGCCCATCAAAGAGCGGCACAACCATTCGCTTTACATCGCCAGCTACCCGCAGGGGCGCGATGCGGCCGTCAGCTATCCCGAGCTTGACCTTGTATGGCAAAACGATACCGCCAACGATGTTTTGGTAAAGGTCTCGTGCTCAGAAGGGTTCGTAACCGCTACACTGTATGGAGTCGATTCCGGTTACCAGGTATCCACCGAAACCGGTCAATGGGAGAAGGGCAAGACGCATTCGTCTACCACGAAGGTCGACGATACGCTGGCCCCGGGTACCAGCTACGTGAAAACGCGCGGCACCGATGGTTCCACCATCGAGGTCACGCGCACGGTCAAAGATGCCGCTGGCAACATCGTGCGGCAAGACCTGTTCGCTTCTGTGTACGACCCGGTGAACGAAGTGGTGGTCAAGGGGCCGGACACGGCGGCGGGGTAACTTCATATCTAAGCGGCGATACGTTTTACCGCAAGCCAGGCGCCGCGCACAAAGAAAGGTAAGAGAAAGGTGTACTTCCAGCCGGAAATTGAGACGATGCCACGTGAGGAGCTGCGCGACCTGCAGCTTGAGCGCATGAAATGGTGCGTACAGTACGCATACGACAACGTTCCTTTCTACCAGAAAACGTTTAAGGAAGCTGGCGTCGAGCCGGGCGACCTGAAAACGCTCGAAGACATCACGAAGTTCCCCTTTGTCCTGAAGCAGGATATGCGCGATAATTATCCCGACGGCCTGTTCGCCGTGCCGCGCAGCAAGGTTGCCCGCCTCCACGCCTCTTCTGGCACCACCGGCCAGGCAACGGTTGTCGGCTCTACCGCCAACGATCTGAAGCATTGGGGCGAGTGCTTTGCGCGCGGTCTTGCCATCTGCGATTGCGATGAGAACTCCACCATGCAGGTCTCTTACGGTTATGGCCTGTTCACGGGTGGTCTGGGCGCGCACTATGGCGGAGAAACCGCCGGCTGCGCCGTCGTCCCCACCTCTTCTGGCAACACGAAGCGCCAGATTCAGATGCTTAAGGACATGGACGTCGACGTGCTGTGCTGCACGCCTTCTTACGCTCTGCTTATTGCCGATACGTGCATCGAGATGGGCATGAACCCCGCCACCGACCTGAAGTTGCACGCCGGCATCTTCGGCGCCGAGCCCTGCAGCCAGGGCATGCGCGAGGAAATCGCCGAGAAGCTGGGCATCCAGTATTGCGACGTGTACGGCCTGTCCGAAGTCATGGGCCCGGGCGTGGCGTTCGAGTGCAAGGAAATGAGCGGCCTGCACCTGGCCGAGGACCATTTCTTCGCCGAGATCATCGACCCGCAAACGCTTCAGCCGGTTCCCGACGGCCAGTACGGCGAGCTGGTGTTCACCACGCTGACGCGCGAGTGCTGCCCGCTGGTGCGCTACCGCACGCGCGACATCACGCGCATCATCTCCGAGCCGTGCGCCTGCGGCCGCACGCACCGCAAGATCGGCAAGATCATCGGCCGCTCCGACGACATGCTCATCCTGCGCGGCGTCAACGTGTTCCCGTCGCAGATCGAGCAGGTTATCACCGGCTTCCCTGAGATCGCCACGCAGTATCAGATCGTCCTCACCACACGCGGCCCGCTCGACCACGTCGAGCTGCGCGTCGAGACCGTGCCCGAGTTCCCGTTCGACGAGATTCGCAAGCTTGAGGACCTCAAGAAGCGCCTGGCCGCCGAGTTGAAGAGCAACCTGCAGATTGCCGTGGACATCAAGCTTGTTGAGCCGAAGTCCATCGAGCGTAGCGAGGGCAAGGCAAAGCGCATCATCGACCTGCGAAAGGAGCAGTAGGCCATGATTTCCCAGCTGACTATTTTCCTTGAGAACGAAAAGGGCCGCTTGGCCGCCGCCACGCGTGCGGTGGCCGTTGCCGGCAGCAACATGCACGCGCTGTATCTGGCCGACACCGAGGACTTCGGCGTGGCCCGCATGCTGTGCGACAAGCCCGAGGCTACGGCCGAAGCGCTGCGCGGCGCTGGTTGGCGCGCAGCCGTCACGCCGGTGCTCGGCGTGCGCGTGCCCGACGTTCCGGGCGGTTTGGCGAATCTGCTCGAGTTTTTGGACGAGCAGAACGTCAACGTTGAATACGGCTACTGCATGTCCGTCGAAGGCGGTCACGCGGTCGATGTGTTGAAGGTGGCTGGCGACGACGAGGTCGAGCGCAAGCTCGCCGACGCCGGGTTCGAGCCGGTTGCTCCGGAGGATCTCTACGTTGTCGACTAGCTTTCCCTTTCATAGGCAGGCTTGCATGCACGCACGCGCACTCGCGTGCGTGCTTGTGTTCGTGCTTGCATGCACGCCGGTGCTTGGCTGGCCTGCGGCGGCTCACGCTGATGTGCGCAAAGCCGATACCGTATACGGTGAAACGGTGGATGCACGCGGCCTGGCTGTTGCGCAGTGCCCGAACATCGATGCCGAGCGTGCCATTGTCGTAGATGCTGATGGCACCGTGTATTTCGAGCGAAATGCCGATGAGGCGGCTAACATCGCGTCGGTCACGAAGATCATGACGGCAGCGGTTACGCTTGATGCCGTTGATGCGGGCTTGGTGTCGCTTGACACGAAAGTGACGGTGTCGGCCGATGCCGCCGAGGTGGGCGAGTCGTCGGCCGGCCTGCAAGAAGGCGACGTCATGACGCTGGAAACGGCGCTGAAGGCGCTGCTGGTACCTTCGGGAAACGATGGCGCCATTGCGCTGGCCGAAACCGTTGGCGCTGCGCTGCAGACTTCGGGGCAGGCAAGCGGGAACTCTGCGGCGGATGCTTTCGTTGCGCAGATGAACGCTACGGCCGCAAAGATCGGCTGCACGAACACGGTGTACGAGAATCCGCACGGTCTTGATTTCGACCAGTATGCGGGAAACCTGCACAGCACCGCTGCGGATCAGGCGAAAGTCGTTGCGTACGCCATGCGCAATCAAACGTTTCGGTCTATTGTCGGCGGTGGTTCCACCACCATCACGGTAACGCGCAGCGGCGCTGCGGCCGATGTGTTCCTGGAAACCACCGACGGATTCTTCGATATCAACGATAATGCCATCGGCGTGAAAACGGGCTATACCGAAAAGGCCGGCGCGTGCTTTGCCGGCGCGGTGAACAAAGATGGCGAAGAGCTGTACGCCATCGTGCTGGACTCGTCTTCGGAAAGCCAGCGCTTCTTCGATGCCGATGAGCTGTGCGAATGGGTGTTTGATCACAAGCAAACGTACCAGCTGGCTCACAGCGATCAGTCTGCGCAGATGAACGGTGCGTCGGTGCCGTTGGTGGCGCAGGTTGCGCACGCCGACTGGATCGACCGCACCATCCCGGCCACGTTTGCCGACCCTGCGGCCGCCGTCGAGGTGTTCGACCTTAACGGTAACGTCAGCCAGTCGGTCACGTTCGACAACGTTTCGGGCGACGTACATGCGGGCGACAAGGTGGGTACCGTCACGTTCAAGCAGCGCAACCAGGTTGTTGCCACGCAAGATCTGGTGGCGTGCAAAGACGTGCCTGCGCCAAGCGTGTTCGAATCCATCGGCATCGCGTTCGATCGCTTCATGCGCGGTTTCTCTGGCGCGGATACGGTTGCCACATCGCAGCTGCTCAACACCACGCCGCTTATCGTTGACAAGACTTCTGCCGTTTAACTGCAAACACGAAAAAGGAGATTCACCATGGCGAATGTGTGCCCTGTTTGCAACAACCCTATCGATCCGCTGGACGCGGCCTGCCCGCAGTGCGGCTTCAAGCTGCAAGGCTCTACGCAGCGTTTCACGCCGCTTACCTTCGGTGAAGACGCGCTTGTGTCCGCAGCGAAAACGAAGCCCACGGCGGTGCTGCACGTGGTGCGCGGGCCGCAGACGGGCGTGTCGTTCAAGCTGGGGGACAAGCGTCTGACCATCGGACGCAGTCCTCAGTGCGATATTTTCCTGAATGATATGACGGTGTCGCGCATGCACGCCTCCGTGTATCCGTGCGATTCGGGCTACGAGATTTCCGATGAAGCGTCGTTTAACGGCGTGTGGGTGAACAACAACAGCGTCGACACGTACCTGCTTGCCGACGGCGATGTTGTGCAAATCGGTGCATTCTGCCTGGTTTATAAAGAGGAGTAACCGAGCTATTTGAGTTTTAGGCTTTAGGAGCGAATAGAGCAGGGGAAGACGGGGCGCTTTCCCCGAAAGACGGGAGCACTATGGAACTGTTATCTGGCAACGAAGCAATCGCGCAAGGCGCGTGGGAGGCGGGGTGCCGCATCGGCGTGGCATACCCCGGCACGCCTTCCACCGAAACGCTTGAGACGTTTGCGAAGAAAGACGGCGTGTACGCCGAGTGGTGCATCAACGAGAAAGTGGCCGTGGAGGTGGGCGTAGGCGCTAGCGCCGCCGGCGCGCGCGTGCTCGCAACCATGAAGCACGTCGGCGTGAACGTGGCCGCCGACCCGCTGTTCACCACGTCGTATACCGGCGTCGGCGGCGGTTTCGTCATTTTGGCGGCCGACGACCCGGGCATGTACTCGTCGCAGGACGAGCAGGACTCGCATTACTATGCGCTGTCTGCGCACATCCCCATGCTGGACCCGTCGGACTCCGCTGAGGCGCTTGCGTTCACGCGCGATGCGTTCGACTTGTCCGAGCAGTTCGACACCCCGTTCTTCATCCGCTCTTCTGTGCGCGTGTCGCATACGCGCACACCTGTTGAGTGCGGCCAGCGCGTCGAGCACGACCTGGTGCCGTATGAGACGAACCCGGCGAAGTGGGTCATGATGCCGGCGTTCGCCAAGCCGCGCCGCAAGGTGCAGCTTGCCCGCTTAGAGCAGCTTGAGCAGTGGGTTGAGACGTGCCCGTACAACAAGGTGGAGTACAAGGGTACCTCCATTGGTGTCGTGTGCGCGGGTGCGTGCTATCAGCATGTACTTGAGGCGCTCCCCGAGGCGTCCGTGTTCAAGCTGGGCGTTTCCTACCCGCTGCCGAAAGAGGCCTTGCGCGATTTTGCGTCCGAAGTCGATGCGGTCTACGTGGTGGAAGAGGCTTCTACGTACCTTACCGACGCGGTGCGTGCGCTGGGCATCGACGTGGCGAACTTCCCCTGCGGTCTGCCGCGCGATGGCGAGATGTCGCCGGGCCTGATCCGCGCTGCGTTCGGTGTTGAGGCGCCTGCGCACCAGGCTGCGCCCGACGACCTTCCCGGCCGTCCGCCCGCGCTGTGCGCCGGATGCCCGCATCGCTTGGTGTTCAAGGAGCTTTCGCGCATGAAGGCCGTGGTCACGGGCGATATCGGATGCTATACGCTTGGTGCGCTGCCGCCGCTTTCGGCCATGGACACCACCATCGACATGGGTGCTTCCGTTTCCATGTCCCACGGCTTCGAGCTTGCTTGGGCCGGTACGGAGCATCGTCCTATCGTGGCCGTCATCGGCGACTCCACGTTCGCTCATTCGGGCTTGTCGGCGCTTGTCAGCACCGTGTACAACAAGGGCGCCGGCACGGTGTGCGTGCTCGACAACCGCACCACGGCCATGACCGGTCGCCAGGGCAACCCGTTCAACGGCGAAACGCTGCAGCATCGTCCGTCGCGCGAGCTTGACATGGAAGGCGTCATCCGCGCCATCGGCGTTGAGGACGTGCGCACCGTCGACCCGAACGACATGAAGGCCGTTCGCCTGGCGCTGCGCGAGGCCACGCGCTCCGATGAGCTGTCCGTCATCGTGTTCCGCAGCCCCTGCGTGCTGATTGACCGCATCAAAAAGCCTGTCTACGTGGTTGCCGATACGTGCACCGCGTGCGGCGTGTGCTCCACGCTTGGCTGCCCGGCCATCGCCACGCGCGAGGAAGACGGGCATGCCATCATCGACGCCTCGCAGTGCATCGGGTGCGGCCAGTGCGCCCAGTACTGCGCGTTCAAGAGCATCGTTTCCACGGCCAAGGAAGGGGAGTAAGCCATGTCGAGCGCTACCACCGTTTTGTTGTGCGGCGTCGGCGGACAGGGTACCGTCCTTGCCGCTGACCTGCTTGCCCGCACCGCGCTTGCGTCGGGCTACGACGTGAAGGTTTCCGAGATCCACGGCATGTCGCAGCGCGGCGGCGCCGTTACCACCGTCGTGCGTTTCGGCACCGAGCCTGTTGCCACCATGGTGGCCGATGCAGGCTGCGCCGATTGCGTCGTGTCGTTCGAGACCACCGAGGCGCTGCGCAACCTGCCGTTTGTGCGCGAGGGCGGCTATCTGTTGGTTGCTGACGAGGCTATCAAGCCGCTACCGGTGCTTACCGGCAAAGCTTCCATGCCTGCCAACGCGCGCGAGAAGCTTGAAGCTGTGGGCGCCACGCTTATCCCTGCGGGCCCCATTGCGGCCGAGGTGGCCACGGCGAAATCCGTGAACGTCGTGCTGCTTGGCGCGCTTGCCACGCGCCTGGACTTCTCCGAGGAAGTGTGGGAGCAGGTCATCTCGCAGCGCGTTCCGCAGAAAACCATCGAGGCGAACATGCGCGCATTCCGTGCGGGCTACGAGTTCGCGAAGAAGGAGGCGTAAGTCCCCATGAGCGTCGAGCAGATCAGCGTGTTCGTTGAAAGCAAGCCGGGCCATTTGGCACGCGTCATCGATGGCTTCACGCAGGCGAACGTCAGCGTGCGCGGATACAGCGCTTCCGATACCGGCGATTACGGCATCGTGCGCTTCGTGGTGGACGACCCCGACAAGGCGCTTGAGGTGCTGCGCGATATGAACTGCGCTGCCACGAAAACGCCGGTGCTGTGCCTGCGCCTCGAGGACAATCCCGGCGAGCTGGCGCGCGTCATGGGCGTGCTGTCCGCGTGCAACATCAACGTCAAATACAGCTATTCGCTCATCTCCACGTATATTTGCCTGTACGTGAAAGACCTTGAGCGCGCCGAGCAGCTGCTTGCCGAGCAGCCGGTCGAGCTGCTTGCTCAAGAGGATTTGAAGAACATGAGCGCTGACGTCGCCTAACGCGCGGCAGGAAAGAGTTTTGACGATGATCGATATTTCGAAAAAGGGT
Source organism: Senegalimassilia sp. (assembly GCF_977052095.1). Classification (NCBI taxonomy): domain Bacteria; kingdom Bacillati; phylum Actinomycetota; class Coriobacteriia; order Coriobacteriales; family Coriobacteriaceae; genus Senegalimassilia; species Senegalimassilia sp. Next base: position 10,953 of record NZ_CDRSTZ010000008.1, on the reverse strand, counting down.
GCGGCCCTTGCCGCCGCTGCCGCAGGCAAGTTCGACGAGCTGCCCATCCACAACCCGGATGTTGAGTGCTGCTCCCGCGAGCGCATCCGCGCTATTCAGCTGGAGAAGCTCATCGCGCAGGTTGCATGGACCTACGAGCGCGTCGAGTGGTATCGCAACCAGATGGACGAGATGGGCGTGAAGCCCAGCGACATCAAAACGCTCGAGGATGTTCGCAAGCTGCCGTTTACGGACAAAAGCGCCCTGCGCAAGACGTTCCCGTACGGAATGTTCGCCGTTCCGCTTGAAGAGGTTGTCGAGCTGCACGCCTCTTCGGGCACCACGGGCAAGCCGATCGTCGTTGGCTACAACCGTCACGATATGGATGTGTGGAACGACTGCATCATGCGCCTGGTGCAGATGGCTGGCGTCGTGCCTACCGATCGCGTGCAGATGGCATTCGGCTATGGCATGTTCACCGGCGGTTTCGGCCTGCACTACGGCCTGCAGCGCCTTGGCTGCATGATGATTCCCGCTGGTTCGGGCAACACCGAGCGTCAGATTCAGATGATTCAGGATTACGGCTCAACCGTGCTGGTGGCCACGCCGTCTTACGCGCTGCACGTGTGCGAGGTGGGCGAGCAGATGGGCTTCGATTGGGAGAAGTCCACGCTGCGCGTCGGCCTGTTCGGCGGCGAACCGTGTCCGCAGGCCCTGAAGGCTGAGATTGAATCCCGCATGCATATCGTGTGCACCGACAATTACGGCCTTACAGAAGTTATGGGCCCGGGCGTGTCGGGCGAGTGCCTGGCATCGCGCGACATGCAGCACATTGCCGAGGACCACTTCCTGTGGGAGGTCGTCGATCCGAACACGGGCGAACCGGTGCCCGAGGGAGAAATGGGCGAGCTGGTGCTCACGCCGCTTGACAAGCAAGCTATCCCCGTGCTGCGCTATCGCACGCACGACCTCACGCGCGTCATCACGGAGCCGTGTGCGTGCGGCCGCACGTCTGCGCGCATGCAGAAGGTTCGTTCTCGCTGCGACGACATGCTCATCATCCGCGGAACGAATGTGTTCCCCAGCCAGGTTGAGGACGTGCTTTCCGGTATCGAGGGCGTCACGCCGCATTACCGCATCGTTGTGGATAACGAGACCGGCCTTGACCGCATGGTCGTGCATGTGGAGCTGAAGCCCGAGGCGTTCAGCGATTCGTTTGAGGAGATGGATGCGTTCCGCAAGCGCATCGAGAAGGAGCTCAAGAGCGTTATGCTGGTTGCTTCGAAGGTGAAGCTTGTCGAGCCCGGTGGCATCGAGCGTTCCATCGGCAAAACGAAGCATGTAGAGGATCTGCGCAAGTAATGGCTTGTCCTTCCGAAATAGTCTGCAAGGTACCTGCGAACCGTCCCGTTGTGGGGCGGTTCGCTCCGTGTCCTACCGGCCGCATGCATGCCGGCAACATTTTTGCGGCGCTGATGGCGTGGCTGGTGGCGAAGTCCCAAGGCGGCAGCATCGTGCTGCGCATTGAAGACCTGGATAGGGAGCGTTCGAAGGCGTGCTATATCGATGCCGTGCAGCGTGATTTCGAAGCCTTGGGCCTTACCTGGGACAAGGGCCCGTATTTTCAGCATGATAGGGACGAGGCGTATCGAGAGGGGTTTCGTCTGCTTCAGAATAAAGGGTTGGTATACCCGTGCTTTTGCTCGCGGGCGGATTTGCACGCAGCATCGGCGCCACATCGCGGTGAGAAGTTTGTTTATCCCGGAACATGCAAGAATCTAACGGACGAACAACGCAAAGAACGCGCTTTGACGCGAAAGCCGGCGCAACGGTTGATCGTTCCGGATGCCGTGTATGCATTTGCCGATTTGGTACAGGGGGACTATCGGCAGAATCTTGCTACCGAGTGTGGTGACTTTCTTGTTCAGCGCTCCGACCAGGCATTTGCCTATCAGCTTGCCGTGGTGGTCGATGACGCGGCTCAAGGCGTGACTTCCGTTGTTCGGGGCGTTGACTTGCTGTGTTCAACGCCGCAACAGTTGTATCTTCAGGACGTGCTTGGCCTTGAACACCCCGAGTATGCCCATATCCCTCTGGTTGTTGCCGAGATGAATCGTCGCTTGTCCAAGCGCGATCACGATGCCGCTATCGATGAACTGCTTGCTCGCTTTGGTTCGCCTGAAGCCGTTATCGGGCACATTGCAGGTATTACCGGCATTGCAGCAACGTGTGAACCTGCAACACCGGAACAGCTGCTTAATGGTTTCTCTCTGGCATCGTTGCCGCACATGATCGCTGACAAGGTTCAGATTGCTTGGCGTTAGGCCTTAGTTCTGCTCTCGTTAGAAGAGCAGCGAGAGTACGGTCAGTAGAATCACCAGCACCAACACATAGGTTGAAACACGCACGTTGCTTGATTTGAACTTGGCTTTGGGGTCTTTTGTGGTGCCCAGTTTCGCGAACAAACGCACCGTCAGAACCAAGAACGCAATCATGGCCACATCGCAACCGATCGAGAAGATTTGCGACATCGGCGGTACGTTCAGCGATCGGCCAATCTCGAAGAACAGCAAGCATACGTCAGCTGCGAAAAATGCAAACGTTACAGTTGCTGCTAGTTTACCCAGCAGTTGAGCAGTGTGCTCTTGTTGCTGCTTCTCGAAGTTCTTCGAATCGTCGAACTTGAAAACCAACGATAGGTAGTTGCCGCGAAGCAATTGCATGCCAATGATGGCCGAAGCACAACCAAGCCCCACCGCTACAAATATACGAAGTAGTTCAAGCATGACGTCCCCTTACGTTGAGTCCTTTAGCCGTATCCCCTTGGTGCATCTATAACATAATCGCCGCGTTACTTGCGAAAATCGCTGCAGTATACCATGCGCCCAATGCGATGTTTACGCCGCAAACTTGTGACATGGCAGCTTGCCTACTTTGCGGTGCAAGCGGATTAGCCAGCAGCGCTTTCAGCATAGGATATGCGGACAGAATCATGAAGGGAAGGGCAATAACCCCTTTGGTGAAACAGAATGCAACAAGTACCACGATGGCAATTATCCAGGTATATAGCACTGCGTGGTATGCCCTGCGTGCTTTTTCGCGCCCGAGCACTACCGATAAGGTGTGACGGTTTGCGTCGATATCCTTTTCGATATCGCAAGTGTTGTTCGTGAACATAATGAGGCCCACGCCCAAGATTTCCGGAAGTGCCCAAAGAAGTGCCAGGGGAGTAAGGCTGCCGGAAAGCACGTAGTAGCACGCCAACGGGATAAGACCGCCCATCACCACGCCGCTTACAACTTCGCCGATAGGCAGATATGAGATGGGTGTTTTGCCGGCGGAGTACAACACCACGAACACAGCGCCGATGATGCCAATAATGAGCGGAATAATACCTGCCTGCCAAATGACGTAGATACCCAGGGCAAACGCGGCAACTAAAAGCCCTACGGCAAGCGCAAGCGCAGATCGTGGGTTCACGTTGTTGTAAAGCAGTACAGCGTCTGACGGATCGACATCGTCATCGATAGAGTCAGCGCCTTTCACGTAGTCGTAATAGTCGTTAAAGGTATTGACGGACGATTGCATAAGGATGCAGATGGCAAACAAAACGCAGGACATGCTGAACGATACGGTGCCTCCCGTTGCGGCTGCGCAGGCAACGGCAACAGACGTAGGGAGAATAGCTGCTGGCCAGGTGTGCGGGGCAGCTAGATTGCATGCCATGGTAAGTGTGAAACGTCCGAATGATTGCTTATTTTGATTGTTGGCGTTGGTCATGTATGGTTATCGCTTTCTTGTGTCTGTTTGCCAGAGCGAGCTGCCGGCATTCTTGATGCGTTCGATTGTTTGGGCTTTCAGCGTTCTGCCGAGTCCTTTGAGTGTGCTTGCAAGAAACCGCTTTGTGTCTACGTCGAGTTTTGACCCGGCTCCCATAACGGTTGCCATATTCGAGGCTAGATTTGTTTGAAATTCCGCCCAGCTGGTTGCATTTGTTTGCGTTATCAAATCGTAGATGGTTTGAATGAACCGTTCACGCTCAGCAGGCGTTTTGCTTCGTAGCCATGTGTCCAGCGCGTTGTCGAAGACCTGCGCCGATGCATTGAGGTCTTGCTGGTAGACGAAATCATCACCTTCAACCTGCCACGTAAAGGGGCAGTGCTGAAAGAGAGCGAACGCCGATGCCTGCACCACTTGGTAATCATCGCGACGTTCCAGGATCATGCCGAATGCGGATGATTCGGGAACCATCTTATGCAGCTTTTGTTCATAAGAAGCGCTCGAGCGGCGAGGGGAGGGGTCTTCCAAAAACGAGGGCCCATCGTGATCGTACACGGCAATGATTTTCTGGTACGTAGCTCCATCAGTGCATAATGCCGCATACTGGGCTAAATTGCCCCCTTTGGAGTGTCCGCCTAGTATCAACGGACAATCGGTCGCAGACGATACGCCGGAGAGGTACGCCACCGCCGATCGTTGAGACGGTATGACGGCTTTGTATGAAAGATTGAAGTCTTCCTTCCAGCCGGTAAGCGTTCCATCGGTGCCACGGAACGCAACGTAAGCTACTTCGCTATGCTTTCCATAAAAGAAGAACGTTGAAGCGGAAAACTGCTTGTCTACAGCATCGGCCATTTCGTTGGCGAAAAAAGCAATGGCGACGTCGCGATAGCGACGGCTTGCGCGAAGCGCTGCGATAAACTGCGTGGTCTCATCAGCGTCTTTGAGCCAGCTTCCGCTTGTCAATTGCGTGTGATCGCAAAGTGCAAGGATGTCTGCAATCAAGACGCGTTGTTCGGTATGTGCATCAAGCGTAACGTTGGCGCCTGCAAACTGCTCAAGTGGGGAAGCGGTATCGAAGTTGAAATAGCACAAGGAAGAGAACACCAGCGAATCAACGGGGTTAAACGGCGATTCGGCGAATGTTCTTTGTTCGCGTTCGATATACGTTACGATTGAGTCCATACATTCCATTCTAAACGTTTTAGCTGGTTAGGGAGAGCATCATGAAAGTCTGCACGCCGATAACCATTCGTTATGCGGAAACCGACAAAATGGGCGTGGTATACCACGCTAACTACCTGCTGTATTTCGAGGACGCTCGCACGCACTTTCTTGAGGCGAACGGGTTTCCGTACAAAAAAATCGAAGATGCTGGGTACATGTCTCCTGTTGTAAGCTTTACCGTCAACTATGGCCAGCCTCTTCGTTATGGTGATGTTGCTATCGTGCGTACGTGGGTTTCGGAATCAAAGGGTACGAAAACCACGTATTCATATGAGGTATTCAAGGAGGGCGATGACTTGGAAACGGCTCGTCCTTGCTGCACCGGTTCGAGCGTGCATTGTCTTGTGTCCTCGGACACGTTCAAGCCGGTAAGCATCAAACGCGAAATGCCCGAGCTGTTTGCGATCTATGAAAAAGTTTGCGAATCGTAACCTCTTTGCATAACGCATAACTATACGCTTTGGCATAACGCCTCGGGTCTGCAGGCATTTGCTCGAGAAGACCTGTTGCAAGATAACGTCCGTTGACTAACTCTTGAGGATTTCAACGTTGAGCATGCCTTCTGTCGTTTTCGGCTTCCTGTGTTTCTTGGAAAGGTTTGCGGGCTGATAAGGTTGATGCAATAGCCGCGCATTACGCCTTTTTAGTAACGCAATGAGCTTATAGAATCATGATATCGCGATCTGTCTGCTAGAGAAGTAGCTGAGTGAACGCTGATTTTGCTTGCTGGTCAACTTCCCATTTCTTGTCTTGTAACGAAAGCGAGATGGTAATGGGGTCGTGCTGCTTGGGTTGAGCGTTTTGTAGGTAATCCAGCGAGTTCTCCGCTATGGTTTGAGAGAGCTCGTCGTCGGTGAGGTTCGTTCCCGTCCCGTTTGCTGAACTGGTTTCAGCGTCGCTCTTAAGGGTGCTTGTTGCATCCGACAAGTTTTTGCATGTGATAGTTACGGATGCTTGAGCGGTATCTTTATTGACTTCAATCGAGTTGATTTGATAATCGAACCCATCAAGTAGGGAGGTGCAGAATGTTTTTGCATTAATATTTACGTTTTGCAACGCCTGTTGCGTGTCTTCGGAAACGAGAGAGCTTATAAATTGATCGTCATGGCTTTTGATGGTTTCAAGCTCGGTGGTAAGGGCTTCGGTGATGCGCTCTTCATCAGACGGCCCGCATCCGTTGAGTGCGATGATGGCGCAAATGAGCAAAGCCAGCAGGCTAACGAAGAATAGAAGGCTCTTTGCCTGCAATGGATGCATTTTGCTTGAATTCATATGAGCCTTCCTGGTTGTTAAGTACATGGTGCAGAAACGATAGAGGTATGAGCAACTAATAATCGAACCTCTGTTCGGTATTATACTGAATATTACAAAAGGTTGCAATAGATCGAATCTAGTTAGGGAGAATGATATGGCTACGGGCAATCATGAAGAAATACGTGCTTGGGGCTGGCTTTTGTCCGAGTTGAAATCCATCGCTCAGCGCGAAGGCGTTGAAGTGACGCTTGACGATGAGGATCTGTATATCACAGCTCCACGGGCTGGGTATCCGTTGATTATGCGCAAGTTGTTAAGCGCGGCGGCCATTAAGCCAGAAGACGATGCGGTCATTCGCGCAATTGCCGATAATACCGAGCCTGGAGAAGATTATGGCACTACGTATCAAAGGCTAACCTTGGAAGACCAAGGCGCGTTGATGCTTGAATCTATGCGCTTTGACTCGAATATGATTTCAGTCGAGGATGCTGCTGCTCGGCTGTCTGCTTCCGAACAACGCGTACTGTCGTTACTGAAGGATGGAAAGATTCAAGGGCTGAAAATCCACGGCGTGCAGTACATCTTCGATTCGTCAATTCAGAAGATCCAGTAAACAGTTAGGGTGTTCCTAGCAGTAAGCGTGTCCAGTATGCGCATTGTCGAACCCAAGGGCCTTGGCATAATCATTGGGCTACAAGTTTATTCAAAAATGTCTTGCGTGTGAGAATGTTCGGAACGCGGTTAGGTGATTAAAGAAGCAAATGACGATAAGTGACAATACAAATCGGAAATCATTCACCTATTATCGGTTAGTTTACATAACATATATTATCGATAAATCGTTAACATTCTTTTCGCAGGTTCGCAGGTTGATTGACAAAGCAAAGTCAGCATTTCGTGAAGTCTGGATGAAGTTGTGACTTAACCCTGACAATCCCTGGCCAGGCGCCTTGGAGGATGCTGACTTAAGTCCGTCGAGGTCAGAGAACGGTTGTGCGCCTGCTTGTTCGACCCCCTTACAGCATACACGTATCCTAGCCCCCGTCAAATGATGTGACAGACTTATGTCACATGCTCAGGGCGCGCAATGGAGAGCGTATTCCGTTCGGTCCCGGGCGCCTTGCTTTTTCGCGGTTCGTCCTCGCGTCTACCTGAGCCCTAGCTCGGCGAGCAGGCTCGGCCTCATGACGACCTCGTCGGGGTTGATCTTCCTGATTGCCAGCCCGTCGAACAGGTCGGCGGGCAGTATTCTGCTGGCGATGTCTATGGGCGCCGTGCCGCCCAGCACCGGCCTCGTGTAAGAGTTGACGTGGGAGCAGATGATCGAGAGCTCGTAGTTGGTGATTCCCTCGAAGCAGGTTCCCTTTGGGAGGATTTTCCTCAGCTCGACGTGGTTTTTCTCGCAGCGGCCCTTCTGCCCGGACTGCAGCGGGTCGCAGTAGTAGACGGAGCAGCGCCTGCCTCCGTCCACGCTTCGCTCGATCGCCTCGTAGTCGAGGAACTCGGACCCCCTGTCAGTGAGGAGGACGTTGAAGCTGTCCATGAACGCTTGCCGCCCGCAGAGCATCTCGATGCTGTCGAGCGCCCTCGTCACGCACTCCGAGGTATGCGCCGGCAGCATCACCATGATCTGAAAGCAGAAGCGCCTGAACAGGAGTGTGAGGATGGCTTTGTCCGAGCCTTTGGCCGACACCACGCAGTCCATTTCGACGGCAGACATCTGGACGTCGTAGTCGAGCCTCTGGAAGTCCTCGTATGTCCTGCCCTCAAGGGAATGCCTGAACGGGACCTCGTCCTTCTTTCGCCTCCGCCTCGGCTTGTATTTCACCTTTTTGGGGAGCTCGAGGTTGCAGATGTCGAGGATCCCGAGATTGATGTAGCGGTAGAACGTCCTCGCTCCGACGGGAAACTCGGACCCGTGGGTCTGCCAGATATGGCTCAGGCTTTGCCCCTTCTTCATCAGCGGCTTCACCACGGCGACCATTGCCGCGAGCTCCTCGGGCGAGCAGTCGACGCCTTGGCGGCCCGCCACCTTCGCCCATGCGGCCTCCTCGTTTGCCGCGTCCGCGTCGTAGAACCAGCAGCGATGCCTGCATGCGAGCGTGATCCTCGACCGGCACCCGTTGCACACGTACGGCGCCCTCGAGAGCTTGGGGCATTCGGGCACCTCGACGTACTTTTCGCACACCTTGTTGCATGCCGCGCTGGCGCACCTCGAGCATCTCGAATTGCAGCCCGTCCTGCACATGTTCGTCATCCTGCAGCTGTCGCGGAACTGGCAGAGGTTCTTGCCGTCCAGGTTCTGATAGTGGGTGGTGTCCCGGGTCCTGTGCCTCTTGATTTCGCGGGCCACCGTCGCCCAGCTTACGCCGATCTTTCCGGCGATCGCGCCCACGCTCTCGCCGTCTCTGAGCATGTCTTCGATCATGCGCCTATCGAACATGACAAGGTGCCTGCCTTTTGAAACTGGCATGTCGCGCTCCTTCCTGGCGCCCAGGAAGCATGTTTGAATATTACCAGCTCGTTCTTGGTTTTTGACAGACTTATGTCACATCGAACGTACTTTGAGATGTCAATCTAGGTTAAAACTACGAAACGCGGCTGCAGCACTTCGCCTTGCCGTCATTCGTAATGAGCTGTCGGTGGGCTTTGTTGCTCAGTCGCAGGAAGGAATTGACAATGCTGACCATTGGATGTCATTTATCCACATCAAAGGGCTATCTTGCCATGGGAAAGACCGCGCTAGGCATCGGGGCGAACACGTTCGCCTTCTTTACGCGCAATCCGCGCGGCGGTTCGGCAAAGGCAATCGATCCCGCTGACGCCGCGGCGTTGCGCGAATTGCTAACCGCTAACAACTTCGGCACGTTGGTGGCGCATGCGCCCTATACGTTGAACCCATGCTCGGACAAGCCGCATGCGCGCGAGTTTGCCCGCGAGTGCATGGCCGATGACCTGGTGCGCATGGAGGCCGTGCCGGGCAGTTACTACAACTTCCATCCGGGAAGCCACGTGAAGCAGGGCGCCGAAGCAGGCATCGATCTGATTGCGGGCCTGCTGAACGAGGTGTTACGCCCCCAGCAGACCACCACGGTTCTGCTGGAAACCATGGCAGGCAAAGGCACGGAAGTCGGCCGCACGTTCGAGGAACTGGCTGCCATCATCGAGCGCGTGGAGCTTTCCGACCACATGGGCGTGTGCCTGGACACGTGCCATGTGCACGACGGTGGGTACGATATCGTGAACAACCTTGACGGCGTGCTTGACGAATTCGATCGCGTCATCGGCATCGAGCGGTTGCGCGCCGTGCACTTGAACGATTCGAAGAACCCCTGCGGCGCCCATAAAGACCGCCACGAACGCATCGGCGAAGGCTACATCGGCCTGGAAGCATTCGAGCGCATCGTCACGCACCCGCAGCTGCGCGATTTGCCGTTCATTCTAGAAACCCCCAACGAACTGCCCGGTTACGCCGCAGAGATCGAACTGCTCCGTAAGTTGGCGGGTTAAGCGTCCGCTATTCCCCCGAGCCCTTCTCTGTTTGCTGAGCCGCGAGCAGGTCGGGCAGAATTGAGGACTTGCTGTCGAAGGAGCTGGGCAGCACCACCGTTGACGCTTTTCCGGATTCAGCGAACGAATTCATCATTTCGACCCACTGGGTGTACAGGAACAGCTCGTTGGCCTCTTGGGCGGTGACGCCCGACGATTTGATGGTGTCGAGCGACGCTGCGATGCCGTCGGCGATGGCCTTGCGCTGGTTGGCAATGCCGATGCCCGTTTGCTCCATGGCCTCGGCCTGGGCTTTTGCTGCCACCACGGTTTTCGTGCGCTCCGCCTCGGCCAGCGCTTTAGCGGCTTCCTGGTCGCGCTGCGCAGAGTTGATGGCGTTCATGGAGCGCTCAACGTCCTTCGGCAGCTCGATATCGGTGATAAGCGTGGTGATAATCTCGTAGCCGTAGCCCGCCATCAGCTCGGTGACGGAATCTTTGACGTTTTGCGCGATGAGGTCTTTGTTGTCGAACACTTCGTCGAGCGTATAGCCGGGAATAGCCGAACGCAGCGCATCAGCAATGTAACTTTCCATCTGGTTGATAGGATTGCTCAAAATGTAGTAACTGCGGTAAATGCCAGACTGCTCGACCACCGGCGCCTGATTCTGCTCGACGCGGAACTGCACGGACACGGCCGTGCCGATGGTGACGTTGTCCTTCGTTTTGCCGTTCAGCGAATAGCGCGCTTCCTGCGTGCGCAGGTTCACATTGGCAGCGCGGCGCTCGATGAACGGAATCATGACGTGGAAGCCAGGCGTGACGATGCGGTTGAACTTGCCAAGCCGCTCGATGATGGACGACTCCTGTTGCCGCACCACGAAGAACATGGGCGAGCCCATAACGGCAGAAACAACAGCCAACACAACCACCAGGAAGATAATAGACAGCAGGATCATAGATGGGTCCTTTCTCGAGGCGTTGGAACCATAGTATCCTGAATCGCTTTCCCACATCTGCGTGATTGGACCCCAATTTGAAAAATTTGCGACGACTGGTCATGATGCGCTCGCCCCGCGTTGAGCGAAAGTGCGCCGAGGGCGTTTTAGGAAGCGGGCGCCGCGTTTTGCGGGCGCCTTGAGAAATTGGTGGCGCGCCTGCGGCGCTTTCTATGAGGTGTCGACCTTTCGGTCGACGCTACGGAGTTGACCAGCGAATGAACATG